>NZ_JAAKUJ010000006.1:0-243650 GCF_049175075.1 Aeromonas sp. 600774 | reverse complement strand
GCTATGTAGCTCAGTTGGTTAGAGCATCGCACTCATAATGCGGGGGTCACAGGTTCGAATCCCGTCATAGCCACCATCAATTTGCGGAAGTGGCGAAATTGGTAGACGCACCAGATTTAGGTTCTGGCGCCCTAGGCGTGAGAGTTCGAGTCTCTCCTTCCGCACCATTGATAGCAGTACCAAACAGACCAGCTCACGCTGGTTTTTTTGTATCTGACATTTGCCTCTCTCCGGTTGTCTCTCATCGCTGTATCACCCCCTCTTCCCCTTAAGGCCCCCTTCCCGCTGATTCCGAGCACGCCTTGCCACTCTCGTCTCCCTGCAACAAAAAGCGGCCCGTAGGCCGCTGGTATGAACATCCATCAACACGGTAGTCAGAACGGGAAAAACCAGGGAATAGCCACCACACTCACCGCCATCACCAGCAGGGTGAAAGGCACCCCGATACGGATAAAGTCGGCGAACTTGTAGTTGCCCGGTCCCAGCACCAGGGTATTCACTGGTGAGGAGACGGGCGTCATAAAGGCAGCCGAGGCGGCGATGGCAATGGTCATGGCGAACGGATAGGGCGATACCCCCATCTGCTGCGCCGTGCCCAGCGCAATGGGCGCCATCAGTACCGCGGTGGCGGTATTGGAGATAAATAGCCCGATCACTGCGCAGAGCGCAAACAGGCTGGCCAGCATCACCCGCGGCCCCATCTCCCCCACCACATTGATCAGGCCACCGACGATCAGATCCACCCCGCCGGTTTTTTGCAGCGCCAGTGCGAAGGGGAGCATGCCGACAATCAGGATCAGGGTCGGCCAGTGGATCGACTTGTAGGCGCTCTCCATGTCGATACAGCGAAACTTGCCCATCAGCAGACAGGCGATCAACGCGGCAATGACGTTGGGCACCGGATCGGTCACCATCAGCAGGATCATCACCCCAAGGCAAATCAGTGCATGGATCGACTGACTGCGGGCGGGGGCCATCTCGTCCACCTCGGCCGGCAGTCCCATCAACAAAAAGTCGCGGCTGTGAGTCTGCAGTTGCCGGATATGGCTCCAGTTACCCACCACCAGCAGGGTGTCCCCCATTTGCAGCGGCTCGTCCACCAGTTTGCCAGCAAGAGCCTCACCATCGCGGCGCAGCCCCACCACACTCAGGCCATAGCGGGAGCGGAAGGTCACCTCCCGCACACTCTTGCCCAGCAGCTTGGATTCGGGTATCAGCGACACCTCGGCCATCCCCACCTCCCGCGCCTGACCGGAGAAGTACTCGCCACGCAGGATCATGGGCTCGAGCCGCGCTTCGCTGCAAAAATCCCGCACGTCCACCTCGGGATCGGACATATCGATCAGCAGCACATCCCTGGCCTGAAATTCACTGATCCCCGACACCGGCACCATCACCCTGCGAAACTTGCGCCAGCGCTCCACCCCGATAATGTGGGCGCCATAACGGGCGCGCAGTTGCAGCTCGTCCAGGGTATGGCCAATCAGGGGAGAGTCGGGGTGCAGCGCCAGGCGGCGGGCCCGACCGGTCAGCCGATAATCACGGATAAGATCGCGAAAAGTACGGCGCCCGGTCTGCTTGCCCTTGCCCTCCTCCCCCTCGCCCACCAAAGAGCCGCGCACCAGCAGCATGTAGAGGATGCCCAGCCCCAGGATCAGCCCCCCCATGGGAGTGAAATCGAAGAAACCGAAGCCGTGTATGCCGTGGCGCATCAGCTCGCTGTTGACCACCATGTTGGGGGGCGTGGCCACCAGCGTCATCATACCGCTGATAAGCCCGGCAAAGCCGAGGGGCATCATCAGGCGACCGGCCGGGATCCCCATCCGATTCGCCACACTCAGCACCACCGGGATAAAGATGGCCACCACCCCGGTGCTGCTCATCACAGCCCCCAGCGTCGCCACCGCCACCATCAGCAGCACCAGCAGCTTGGTCTCGCTGCTGCCCGCCACCTTCACCAATGCATCCCCCACCTGATAGGCGATGCCGGTGCGCACCAACCCCTCCCCGACTACAAACAGGGCGGCTATCAGAATGACGTTGGGATCGCTAAAACCCGCCAGTGCCTCCGGCAGGGTGAGGGTGCCGCTCAGCACAAAGAGGATGATGATCAACAGGGCGACCACGTCCATCCGCACCTTGTTGGTCATAAAGAGATAGATGGCGCCAGCCAGCAGACAGAGCACCCAGACAAGCTCGGAATTCAATGCAACCTCCTTTTATCACGTGATTCTCCTCCCGGATAGTGGACTCTATCAGACCACAGCCACGGCGCTATCATCTTGCTACATATCAATAAAGTCCGGCCCATCGGGGCACCATAACCCATCGGTGCTGGAATAGCCGGGCACCAGAAGCCATTTCTTTGATATGGGCCAAGCCCGGGGCGGACAAAAGTCCTGCCCCTCCTCCCCCTCACCCCTTAGAATGGCGCCCTCGCATACTAACCCTCATTACCAAGGATCAGAAAATGAGCATATTCGAGCTGTTCAGCATCAATAACACGCTAGTGACCATACCGCTGGGTGGCGGCTATGCCATGTCATGGATTGAAGCCATCGGCACTCTGTTCGGCCTTGCCTGTATCTGGTTCGCCAGTCAGGAGAAGACCATCAACTACCTGTTTGGTCTGATCAACGTCACCCTGTTTGCCATCATCTTCTTCCAGATCCAGCTGTACGGGCTGTTGCTGCTGCAGCTGTTCTTCTTCTGCGCCAACGTCTACGGCTGGTACGCCTGGACCCGTCCCGCCAACGAGCAGGGGGATACCCTGCAGATCCGCTGGCTCAGCAAATCCAAGCTCATCGTCACTGCCGTGGTGAGCGTGCTGGCCATCGCCCTGCTGACCCGCTATATCGACCCGGTATTCGCAGCGCTGGCGCGTACCTCGGTCGCGTTTCTCAACCTGTTTGGTGCCAACCTTGCCACTCCCGAGCCCTCCCCCGATGCTTTCCCATTCTGGGATGCCACCATGACGGTGCTCTCGGTGGTCGCGCAGATCCTGATGACCCGCAAATATGTGGAGA
This sequence comes from Aeromonas sp. 600774, assembly GCF_049175075.1. Lineage (NCBI taxonomy): Bacteria > Pseudomonadati > Pseudomonadota > Gammaproteobacteria > Aeromonadales > Aeromonadaceae > Aeromonas > Aeromonas sp. 600774. The sequence continues at coordinate 240,624 of NZ_JAAKUJ010000006.1, read as the reverse complement.
ACTGGATCCTCTGGGTGGTCATCAACATCATCAGCATCGGTGTCTATGCGGCGCAGGGCGTTTACGCCATGTCGCTGGAGTACCTGATCCTGCTCTTTATCGCCGCCAACGGCACTCGCCTCTGGGTGATTACCGCCAAGCGCCAGCCACAAGGTCTGTAAGCCATGAGTCTGTTACCCCATCTCCAGTGCCGCCCCGACCAGATTGCCGAGCGGGTGGTGCTGTGCGGCGACCCGGCCCGGGTCGACCGCATCGCCAGCCAGCTCGAGCGGTGTGAAGTGCTGGGGCAAAACCGGGAGTTTCGCCTCATCAATGGCCGTTATCAGGGAGTGCCGATCACGGTTTGCAGCACCGGCATCGGCGGCGCGTCGGCCATCATAGCGCTGGAGGAGCTGGTGCAAGCCGGTGCCCGCTCGCTTATTCGGGTCGGCTCCGCCGGTGCCCTGCAACACGACATCGGCCTTGGCGACCTTATCGTGGTGGAAGGGGCGGTACGCAATGAGGGGGCCTCACAGGCCTATCTGCCCGCCGAGTACCCCGCCTGCGCCGATATCTGGCTGCAGGCCGCCTTGCTCAACCATGTAGCAACCGGCAGCCAGCCTCATTGGCACGGGCTGGTACGCTCCCACGACAGCTTCTATCGAGATGATGAGCAGGAGGTGTGCCGCTACTGGCATGCCCGTGGCGTGCTCGGCGCTGACATGGAGACCGCAGCCCTGCTGACCGTGGGTCGCCTGCGCAAGGTGCGGGTTGCAGCCGTGCTCTGCAACGTAGTGCTGTTCGAGCAGGATGTGCAGGATGGGGTCAATGAGTACGCCAACGCCGAGCTGGCCATGATGAACGGCGAGCGAAACGCCATCGCCGCCGCCCTCCACGCCCTGGTGCAATAAACGGCAAACCGTTAATCACGGCACATTCGACAGGAGGCGGGCTGGTATCCGGCCCGCGCTCTTGCTAGCCTCATGGCCCTCGTCATCGGTGCGACAGGTACGTCATGCAGCAACAGCCCTATCCCCTCGGTCGTTTTCACGCCGAACTCGCCAAACTGGAACCCCGCTTTGCCGCGGCGCTGGAAGCGTGCACCCTGTTTCTGCGTCGCTACCTGCCGGGCGAATCCATCATGCGGCAGGGGGAGCTGAGCGAGCAGCTCTATCTGGTCGAACATGGCCGGGTCTCCCTCAACAGCACAGTGCACTCGGGCCGCCGCTTCCAACTCGGCGAGATTGAGTGTCACAGCCAGATCTTTGGCGAGATGGAGTTCTTCAGCGCCACCCCGGTGCAGTGGAACGTGGTGGCCGAGACCGAGCTGGATGCCCGGGTCATCTGCGCCCACAAACTGGCCCAGCGCCTGCTGGCCGAGCCCGAGTTGACCCTCTTTTTCGCCGCCGCACTCGCCAGCGACTATCTCGATACGCTGGAGATCACCACCAGCCGCCTGCTCCACCCCATCGCCTACAACATCGCCTACGAGTTGTGGCGAGAACGCCAGCGCACCCCCATGCTGGGGTCACGCAAGCGGGCCCATGAGGCGGCGCGCTTCGGCACCACCGAGCGGGTTTACCGCCGCGCCCTCAAGGAGCTGGTCGAACAGGGCATAGTTGCCGACGGCAGCAATGGCCCCGTTATCGCCGATCTGGCCAAGCTGCGCGCCTATCTCGACCTTTGATTTCCATTCACCCTGTCAGGAGTCACCATGTCTACTCACACCTATCCAGCGTTCACCTTCTTCAGCCGCTTCGTTGCCGACATTCAGGCGGGCCGCAAGACCATCACCATCCGCGACGAGAGCGAGGCCAACTGGCAGCCCGGCCAGCGGCTGGCCCTGTTCACCAACCCGGAGCACCAGCCCTTCGGCACCATAGAGGTGATCTCCGTCAATGCAGTGGCCTTCGATGAACTGAACGACGAGCACGCCCGTCAGGAGAACATGACCCTCCCCGAGCTCAAACAGGTGATCCGCGATATCTACCCCGCTCTGCCGCCGCTCTATGTGATTGAATTCAAACTGATTGCCTGAGCTGGATTTGGCCTTTGCCGAGTGATGTGTTAATAGTGTCCTCTTTTGAATCATGGAGGTGACCCGAGTGTTTGAGATAGCGAGCCTGAGAGAAGGGATGATGCACGGGGTCGAGCTGTTCCAGCTGCTGCTGGAGATCATCTCCATCGCCTGTGTGGTGATAGGGCTTGGCAAGACCCTCTGGCTGGCGGCGCGGATGGAGGATCACGAACCCGGCTTTCCGCGCATTCGCCTCTGTTTCGGCAGTTGGCTCATCTTGGCGCTGGAGTTCCAGCTCGCCGCCGACATCCTGGCCACCACGGTCGCGCCAAGCAAGGAGGAGCTGATCCGCCTCGCCATCATCGCGGTGATCCGCACCTTCCTGAACTACTTCCTCGGCAAGGAGCTGGAAGCCCAAGCAGAACGCCAGCAAGACAAGGCAGAGCGCCAGCAGGAACAACGCAGCGAGCAGGCCAAGGCTGCTCAATAACCTGTATTCCTGCAGAGTATCCGCGCCAAGTGCCGTGCCGTCCCGACCACAGCAGTGGCCCGGGATGGCACCTTTGTGACCCTTCCCGCACTTTTGGCAATCAGCCAACTATGGAACCCTTTTCAAGGTTTCCTCTGCCCTGTCGAGTCGCAGCTCATCTGCGTAAGATAGAAAATCTTCTCCCCCAACCGGCCACGCTGATGAATACGCACTCCCTTCACACGCCCGATATCGACCTCGATAGCTGCGTCATCTACCAGATCTACCCCATGAGTTTTCAGGACAGTGATGGCGACGGCATAGGCGATATCAACGGCATCCGTCAGCGCCTCGACTATCTGGCCACCCTCGGGGTCGATATGCTCTGGCTCACCCCCATCTATCGCTCCCCCAAACGGGACAACGGCTACGATGTGGCGGACTACCGTGCCATCGACCCCACCTTCGGCACCCTGACCGAGATGGAGCAGCTGATCGCCGAAGCGGCCGCTCACGGCATCGGCATCATGATGGATATCGTCGCCAACCACACCTCCACCGAGCACGAGTGGTTTATGCAGGCACTGGCTGGCGATCCCCGTTATCAGGGTTATTACGTATTCCGGGATCAAGCCTTTGTCGATGCTCACCCCATTACCTCGATTTTTGGCGGCAGCGGCTGGCAGTATGTGCCAGCGCTTGATCGCTACTACCTGCACAACTTCGATCCCAGTCAGGCCGATCTGGACTGGGACAACCCGGCGGTGCGGGCCGAGATGGCAGAGGTGATCAACTTCTGGCTGGGCAAAGGGATCAAGGGATTTCGCTTCGATGTGATCGATATGGTGAGCAAGGAGTGGGACCGACTGGCCATGAGCAATGGCCCGCGCCTGCACGACTATATCCGCGAGCTCAATGCTGCCAGCTTCGGCGGCAAAGGGATCATTACGGTGGGGGAGACCTGGGGGGCCGATCTCGCCCATATGCAACGCTACTCCAGCACGGATGGCAGCGAGTTCAGCATGGTGTTCAACTTCGAGCATCTGGGGCTCGGCAGTGACAAGTGGTCATCCCGCTTTGCTCCCCTCGCCTTCAAACGGGCCATGGCCCGCCACCAGCAAGGGCTGCATGGCCGAGGCTGGAACAGCCTGTTTCTCGGCAACCACGACCTGCCCCGCGCCGTCTCCCGCTTTGGCGATGACAGGCCCGAGTGGCGGGAAACCAGCGCCAAACTGTGGGCCATGGTGCTGCACATGATGCAGGGCACTCCCTTCATCTATCAGGGGGAGGAGCTCGCCATGACCAACCGCCACTGGCAGCCGGACGAGCTGCGCGATGTGGAGGCCATCAACTACTGCGCCAGCCAGTCAGGGCTGGATCCTGCCGAGCTGAGTCGGCGGCTCGATGCCATTGGCCGCGACAACGCCCGTACCCCGATGCAGTGGGACGCTGGCCCCCACGCCGGTTTCAGCACCACCACGCCCTGGATTGCCCTCAATGCCAACCACCTCGAGATAAATGCTGACGAGCAGCTGGCCCGCCCCGACTCGCCGTTTCACTGCTATCGCCAGCTCATCGCCCTGCGCAAGGCCCACCCGGTCGTTCGCCACGGCAATTTCGAACTGCTGGATGGGGATGATCCCAAGCGCATCGGCTATCGCCGCCACTGGCAGGATCCGGCCAGCGGAGAGCGGCACACCCTGCTGCTACTCGCCAATCTCACGGCGAACCCCCTGTCGATGCCCCACTTTGACAAGGTAACAGACGGCATGAGCTTGCTGATAGGCAACTACCCTGGCCAGCCTGCACCACTTTTTGCCCCTTATCAGTGTGCGGTATGGCTAGCCGATTGATCAGGCATTGATAGAGGCCAGCTCATGGCGCTTCAATGCCAGCAGAGTGATCAGCAGCGCCAGCGTGGCAATCAGCCCCATGCCGATATAAGTGGTGCTGAAACCTGCGGCCAGCAGATCGGGCCCAAGCCGACTCAGATCACTGCCACTACCGGCAGGCAGGCTGGAATGGAACAGCATGGCGCAGATGGCCACCCCGATGGCCCCCCCCAGCTCACGGCCAAAGTTGAACAGCGACATGCCGATGCCGCGATCTTCCCGTGGCAAGGCATTCTGTACCACCACCGAGAGGGCGGGCAACACCAGACCCAGGCCAATACCGGCAAAGCCGAGGGCCAGCTTGACCCAGGCATCAAAGTGGATCTGCCAAAGCGCCACTGCAGCCAGCCCGAAGCCTACCGCCACAAAACTCTTGTAGTGACCGGTACGCCCGATGAGTTTGCCGCCGACAAAAGCGCCGGCGGTAATGCAGATCATGAAGATCACCATACTCATCCCGCTCTCACTGGCGCTCAGCCCCTTTTGCCACTGCATCTGCAGGGGTAGATAAACCAACACCGCAAACATCAGCAACTGGGAAAACATCACCAGCAGCACACTCACCAGATAACCGGGCAGCCGCACCAGATGGGCTGGCAGTATGGGGTCATGAGCGCGCCGCTCAATCAGCACCAGCAACATCAGAGAGACCGCCAGAGCCCCCGCCAGCCAGATGGCAGGGAGGGCTGCCTCGGGTGAGAGCAACAACAGAGTCAGGGTGGTGACGGTAATGAGCAGTGCCGCCCCCTTCCAGTCGAAGCGACTGTGGCGACGCACATTGAGCTGTTTAAGATTGCGGTTGATCAGGTAGATCGCCAGTGCACCAAGCGGCAGGTTGATCCAGAAGATCCAGCGCCAGCTGAGTTGTTCGGTAAAGTAGCCACCCAGCAGGGGCCCGGCAATGCTGGATACCGCATAGACCGCCGAAATGTACCCCTGATACTTGCCCACTTCCCGCGGCGGAATCGTGTCGGCAATCACGGTAAAGGCAAGAGCAATCAGGCCGCCCCCTCCCAATCCTTGCAGCACTCGGGCCGCCAGCAGGGTCGGCAGATCCTGAGAGAGGGCGCAGGCGATAGAGCCTGCCAGAAAGAGACCAATGGCGATATTGAGCATCCGTACCCGGCCAAGGAGATCACTAAGTTTGCCATAGAGGGGCAGTACGGCGGTGGCCGCCAGCAGGTAGGCGGTGACCACCCAGGTGAGGGCGGCACCGGCGTGCAGCTCGGCACCGATCATCGGCAGCGGGGTGGTGACGATGCTCTTCTCCAGCGAACCGAGCGCGATCACCAGCGCCACACTGGAGAAGATGGTTTTAGGGGATATTTTCGAGGTCATAAGGGGACTCGCTGATCTGATATGCCAAAGGATCGGCAATTGAGCGAGTTATTGTCTCACAAATCAGCAAGAGATAGAAAAATCGGCGGCCACATCTGCCCGATCATGAGACAGATCCCATAATCGATGTCCCCAATCTGCTAGCCTGCCCTATTTGATTCGAGGAGTCCCCATGAGCGCGCCAGAACAGTACGGATTTGATCACTACGATGCCCTGATTTTCGATATGGATGGCACCCTGGTGGACTCCATGCCCCTTCATCTGGATGCCTGGGAGCTCACCTGCGCCGAATTCAGCATCCCCTTCGAGCGGGATCAGCTCTATCAATACGGCGGCATTCCCACCCGCAAGATCATCGCCATGCTGGCCGAGCAGCAGGGACTGACGGTAGATGTCGAGGCCTTTACCCGTCGCAAGATTGCCCTCTACATGACCCATATCGACAAGGTCAGCGTCTTTCCCAAGATGTGGGCGCTGGTCAGGCACTATCACGGCAAGGTGAAGATGGGAATTGGCACCGGCTCACCACGCAATCAGGCGGACGCCATCCTGAAGAGCACCGGTCTCGATGCCTATATTTCTGTGGTAGTGAGCGCAGATGATGTCACCAACCACAAACCCCATCCGGATACGTTTCTGAAAGTGGCCGAACAGCTGGGGGCCAATCCAGCTAACTGTCTGGTCTTTGAAGATACCCGGATCGGGCTTGAGGCAGGCAAGGCGGCAGGGATGGATGCCCTACTGGTAATGGAAGGCGAGCTGCAACAGAGGTAGGAGGCGAGCTGGCAGCGCAGCAACATGGCGCCTCCTCCCGGATGACGCACTGTTGCTGTTCAACTCCCGGATAAAGGCTGCTCCTGCAGACAGGAGATGAGCGTCGGCCCGGGGGAAACCGTCAAAGAGAGTGCATCGGCCATGGCTTTCTCCTGCCATGTCTGATGATGACGCAGCAGCGCCAGCGCCTCAGCCGGCGTATCTGCAAAGACGGGGGCTGCCATGGCGGAAAATCCCTGCTCAACCAGCTGACGACGCTCATCGCTATAACGGGGGGCATTGGCATCGAGATAGGTAAGCGCCTGGCCCAGCGTGAAGAAGTGATAGTTGGGCATCGAATGACCCTCAAAAATAAAGCGCCATTCTACTCCTTTTTGGTCAATTTCCAGCCTCAAACCCTTATCCGTCCGGTGATCTTGTTCACATTTTTGTTAACAATCTTGCAAATGATCATGTCACCGCACATAGCCTGTCCAGAGGACCCATCATCTCCGGCGTGCAATGGACAACCAACCACTGTAGAGACTCCCATCCATGGCCCCACGCCAGGTCGGCGTCATTCGATTGCCTGATGCCTTGACCATACTGCCCCCTGTCAGCCGATATATTGCCAACTGCGGTCGCTCCGGTAAGGGGCCACAACACTGGTTACGCATATTTCACCAGATATATAAAAAGATAAAAACGCTCCGGTTCTGGGCCAGCCGTCAGCCTATCGATAATGAACAGGCGTCGCCCATGCAAATATTTGAATTATATTCCAGCCACATCTTTAACCACTGTTACATTCATGTCTGCTAGCATATTTTTGCGCGGCAAGATAGATGACTAAAAAAACATAAAATACATATCCATGCATAATAAAATCGTTTGATGGCAGCTTGATGCATCGCATTAACCCTTTCTTTACACTCCGTTACTGCCAAGGCCTGTGCCCCAACACCCGTCCGGACTGGACTACTGCTCGATACTGGGCTATTGGCGAGCAAACAGGTGACTATTCAGCGTGAATTGAATAGCAATATGATTAAATTTGCACCCATTGAGCCATCTCATAGAAATGCAATCAGCGGTTTGCAACCCCTGATAGCCACTCATAGAATCGCAGCGTCTGAAATATCTACCCTGTCCTCTTCTCCCTTATTCCTCTCAGTAATTGAGTGGCTCACAAATAATAACCGGGGATGCCGCCGCTGGCGCAGTGGCCGTGGCGTACAACAAGATGGGGTAAACCTGTACCTGAATGAACAACAAATATTAAAAAGAGGCATATCTATGAGTGGCACCATCATCAAGTCGGCAAGAAATACCCCCCATGCACCCCAGGATCTGGGCCCCTGCACCCAAACGGTGGCGTTTTCTCATTACAACAATATCTCGGCCCAGCTGCCGGTCGATCCCGCCACCGGCAAGATGGTGAGTGGCGATGTCACCGCGCAGGCCAGACAGTGCCTGAGCAACCTCAAGGCGATCATCGAGAGCATCGGCCATGTGATGGACGATATGGTCAAAGCCACCATCTTCCTCAAAGACATTTCGGATCTGGAGGCGGTCAACGCCGTCTATCGCGAATTCTTCCCGGGCTATCTGCCGACCCGCACCACCCTCGCCGTCGCCGCCCTGCCGCTGGGTGCGCTGGTGCAGATCGATGCCATCATCTCCAACGGCGAAGGTACCTTCCCACAAGATCCTTGCCCGCTGGTTAAACTCGCCCGCAATAGCGACAAGGCGCCGCACAATCCGCTCTCGACCCATACCGTGGCCTTCTCCCACTACAACAATATCGGTGCGCAACTGCCGGTCGAGGCCGCCTCGGGCCAGCAGGTTGCCGGTGGCATCAAGGAGCAGGCGGGCCAGTGCCTGCGCAATATCAAGGCGGTGCTGGAGAGTATCGACGTGCCATTTGACGATATCGTCAAGGTCACCGTCTATCTGGCCGATCTGGCCGATCTGGAAGCCGTCAACGAGGTCTACACCACCTTCTTCCCCGACTCCGCCATCGCCCGCGCCGTGGCCTATCTGCCAGCCCGCTCTGTGGTCAGTGCCGCCGCCCTGCCCATGGGGGCGCTAGTGCAAATGGATGCGGTCATCTCCCACGGTGACGGCACCCCGCCGCAACGGGTGGAAGACCGTCACAATCTGGTGATCCGTGCCCGCAATACCGACAAAGCGCCGAGAAGCCCGCTGCACACCCAGACCGTCGCCTTCTCCCACTACAACCATCTCTCTGCCCAACTGCCGATAGACCCCGCCACCGGCAAGATCCTGGCTGGCTGCATCAAGGAGCAGACCGCCCAGTGCCTGAGCAATATCAAAGCGATTGTGGAGAGCATCGGCCATGTGATGGACGATATCGTCAAGGTCAATATCCAGCTCGCCAATATCGCGGATCTGGATGCGGTCAACGCCGTCTACACCAAATATTTCCCGGGTTATCTGCCTGCCCGCACCGTAATCGGGGTCAGTGAACTTCCAGCCGGTGCTCTGGTGCAAATGGATGCGGTGATGTCCAACGCGGAAAGCACCCCGCCGCAGGTGTAATGTTGTGGTAAATAAAAAAAGAGACCGGCTGATGGCCGGTCTCTTTTTACATGCCAGACAAAGGGATAGCCCCTCAGCCCTCGATATCGCGGTTCCTGATCGCCACTCTGACCGCCTCTGCGGTAGTGGCCACCCCCAGTCGACGGCGAGCACTTCGCAGATGGTTCTCGACCGTGCGCACCGAAAGCTTCAGGGTGGTGGCGATATCGGCATGGCGCCAACCCCGGGAGACCCACTCCAGCACTTCGCGCTCGCGCCCAGTGAGGCCACGCTCGTGACCCGCTACCGGCATCTCCATCAGGCGACGAGCTGCATGAAAAACCGCCGCCGCGATCAGCGCAAGGCCAACCCGAGTGTGGGCACTGGCATCGATCTGAGCGCCGCCAAAGCTCATCGCCCCTTCCAGTCCCAACGGCCCATAGACGGGAACCTGCAAGCCATGTCGGCCAGGCCCCTCAGGCTGGCGAACGATACGGTACTGCTCGCCAACGGCACCAACCGTTTTGCTCCAGAAGAAGGGCTGGTCTCGCTCCCTGATATGCATCGCCATCGGGCACTCGCGCATATAGGCATGCAGGTCGACCGCCTCGCCGCTCTCCAACCACTCCCCCTCCAGCCAATAGAGGTGCTCGACCACCCCCTCCTCGCTGGCACTGATGGAGAAGAGCGCAAAGCGGTGATACCCCAGCGGGGTGGCAAAAGCGCGCACCAGCTGCTGGATCTCCTCCAGCCGCTGGCACCCTTCCAGCGCCACCGCGACCTGCAATGCATTCGCTGGCGATGACGACAACCTCATCGCTTGGCAACCGCCTCCAGCAAGGTGGTAGCAGCCAGCTTGCCGAGGTTATTGCCCGCCAGCGGGCTGTCACCGGTCAGCAGATTGCGATCCCGGCACACCTCTCCCGAGATGCCGTTGTTGACGATCTCAAAGCCAATCTCTTTGAGCCTCTCGCCAAACTTCCAGGTAAGGTGGCCAGGCATATAACCAATTGCCGGGGTCTGGGCATCCAGCTCATCGGGGAAAGCGCAGATCTTGTAGCCCGCGAAGGTCTCTGGATTGGCCACCGCCAGCAGCGCAGCAGGCCCGTGACAGAGGGAGATGATGAAGCGATCGTTAGCCATCGCCCACTCCAGCAGCGCTTTCACCTCGGCACTCTCCGGCAGCCCCATCAGGGCGCCGTGGCCGCCGGGAATAAAGACGCCGATATAGTCCGAGTCGGCGGTCAGCGCCTCTTTCAGCAGATCGGCCAGCTTGGCCGGTTGGCGGAACTGCGCCTGATATTTGGCATAGAGCCCCAACACCTCTTCGTCTTCGCCGGGCATTGCCCACCACTCGAACTTGACCGGATTGCCGGAGAGGGTGGCCACATCAAAGGCAAAGCCCGCCTTGTCGAGGTGATACATGGGCAGCAGGGTTTCGACCGGATGGTTGCCGGTGGAAAACAGGGTGCCGTTGTCGGTGGGCAGATAACGCTCATCGGCCCCGATCAGCAGGATCTTCCAGCGCCCCTCCCGATAGGGAGCGGGATAGTCGGCCCCGGCAAGGTCAGATTTGCGCGAGGTGAACTGGCTCAGGGAGTAGGGCGACGGGAAGAAGGCATTCTGCTCTGCCGGATCCGGGGTCGGTTGTTTATCGTCAACAAGCATGTCGGTCATGGGTCAGGCTCCAGTAGTGGTGGACTCGGTCTCACAGTATTGACTGTCAGAGACCAAGTAAATGAGGGTTTTCCCTCAACCGCCATGACTATGGCAAGAGGTGTGACCACGCTGCGACAAAACCTGAACAGAATCCCCGCCAGACTTAGGCCATCGCGGCAAATGCCCTGACGATGGCATCCATGACAGCCCTGACCCGCGCGGCATGCTGCACATCCTGATGGGTCACCAACCACACATCGTAGGATTGCTGTAACTGCCGCTCGGGCCAGACCCGCACCAACCCGGCTTGCTCGGCGAGCGGAACCGCCACCTCGCCAAGCCCCAGCCCCATCAACAGGGCCTGACGCAGCATCAGGCTGGTATTGACTCCCGCAGCGACCGTGGCCCCCTCGGCCGCCTCTTCGAGCATCATGGGCGAGCGCGCGCTCTGCCAGTGGGGCTCATACACCACCAGCGAATGGCCCGCAAAACCGGTGCCCGCTTCGGGTATGCCATGGCGAGCCAGATAGTCGGCGGAGGCATACAACCCGACCGGCCAGGAGGCCAGCTTGCGAATAATCAGGTCGGGATTGTCCGGCTTCACCGTCCGGATCGCGATATCCGCTTCCCGCAGGGACAGATTGACCACCTGGGTCGAGGTATTGAGGATGACCCTGATATCGGGATAACGCTGATGCAGCTCGGTCAGGGCCGGTATCAGAAAATCCATCCCCAGGGTGTCTGTGGTCGCCACACTGACCTCCCCAACCAGGCGGTTGTCGACCCCTTGCGCCGCCCGCACAAAATCAATGGCTGCCAGCTCCATCTGCTGGGCGCTGGTCAGCACTATCTCTCCGACATGAGTCAGCACATACCCTTTGGATGTGCGGAGAAACAGCGTGGCCGCCAGACGATGCTCCAGTGCGGCAATCCGCCTGCCAATGGTGGCCTGATCGACCCCGACCACACGGGCGGCGCCCCTCAGGCTCCCTTCCCGATGCAACGCCAGAAAAATTTTCGCATCATCCCAGTTCATCACGACTCCCGGTTGAAATGCATTTTTGCATTACAGGTGAGGGATAATACTGCGTTTATTCATCAGCAATCTCCACTATCTTGGTGCTCATCCAACTCGGGGAACCTCATATCACCTCGTTACAAGGAGCCGCTGATGCATAACGCCTATTCCATTCCCGCCACCATGAGCGCGGTAGAAATTACCCAGCCAGGTGGCCCCGATGTCTTGCAACTGACCACCCGCGCCACACCGGCGCCCAAGCCCGATGAGGTTTTGATCCGGCACTATGCGACCGGCATCAATGGGCCGGATGTGATGCAGCGCAAAGGGCTCTACCCGCCTCCGGCAGGGGCATCGGATATTCCCGGGCTGGAGGTCGCCGGGGTCGTGGTCGCCAAGGGGGAGCAGGTGGAGCATCTCAAGGTTGGCGACAAAGTCGCAGCGCTGATTTCGGGTGGCGGCTATGCCGAGTACAGCGTCGCCCACCAGAGCAATGTCCTGCCCCTGCCGCCCGGATTAAGCTTTGTCGAAGCCGCGGCGCTGCCGGAAACCTTTATGACGGTCTGGTCAAATATGTTTGAACGGGGTCAGTTCAAAAAAGGCGACATTATCTTGATCCATGGCGGCGCCTCCGGCATCGGCACGACCGCCACCATGCTGGCCAAGGCATTTGGCGCCGCCAAAATCATCACCACGGTCGGCTCACCCGAACAGCAGGCCGCCAGCATCAAGCTGGGCGCGGATGTGGCCGTACTCTACAAGGAGGAGGATTTTGTCGAGGCCGTGCATGCAGCCACCGATGGCCATGGCGCCGACATCATTCTCGATATCATTGGCGGGGAGTATGTCGCGCGCAACTATGCGGCGGCCGCCATCAATGGCCGCATAGTCCAGATCGGCATTATTGCGGGCGCCGCCCCCAATCTCGATCTGTTTCCCATGCTGCAAAAGCGGCTGACCCATATCGGCTCTACCCTGCGCTCGCGGACACCGCAGGAAAAAGCCGATCTGATCGCCCAGCTGCAAACTCATGTCTGGCCATTTATCGAACGCGGCGAGGTCAAACCGCAGGTTTACCAGACCTTCCCGCTGGATGAGGCCGCCGCCGCCCACCATTTGCTGGATTCAGGCCGTCATATCGGCAAGCTGGTATTAACCATGGCGCCGTTGTCGTCAGATTGATAAAGCCCATCGTGGAGCAGGCCGAGATGGATGCGGTGATGTCCAGTGCTGAAAGCACCCCGCCGCAGGCGTAAGGGGTGCGATAAATAAAAATAGACCGGCTGATAGCCGGTCTATTTTTTGGTAACAGGGTGGGATATTATTTTTATGGCATCGTCTTAAAAACGCGAACGTCCGATTACGCTTCGCTAATCGAACCTACGAGCTATTTAGATAGCTCTACTGCAATTTTTGGTTAAAAATATATGTAAAACCGCTTTTCCCATCAGTACGACAAAAATGCAAATTATCCAAAGCCACACATATTTCAAAACTGAGTAATGCAACTAGTTTTTGATTTGAAGAGGCCAATGTCATTTTAAATAATGAGTCATCAACCGCAGATAGCCCTATTAATACAGGGTATATGGCTGCCCATATATCAAGTGCCTGTGGCATTACCCTATGAATATCAATGGCAATATTCTTCATATCCATTGAACATAGATGTTCAGGGCTACAAAACATAAACTTTTCGTGAAGTACAGCCCTCAACGGCACATTACCGACCAGTGATTCATCAAGAATATTAGATAACTGCGATGCATAAAACTCGATATCTTCTCGTGCTTGCTGCAAATAATACTGGTCATTCATCTGTTTCTGTAAAGAAAGCTGACGAATCAAAACTACTAACGTAATAAATCCGAGTATTGGTGCATAGATACCTCCAATTGCCGAGCCAAATTCGGCCCATCGAGAGTGGTCTTGTGACAAATCTCCGCCAAATGTATTTACATATAAAGCAACAGGGGAAAATAAAAATACAAAAACAACAACTATAATAACCCAACCTCTTATAACCATAGCTTAGCCTTTATTAAGACAATGAAGATCAATCATCAAGAAAAAGTACTATCAACTCTCAGGCATTGAAATATATTTTTAATTTACTATTTTCCTGTGCCAATAAAAACGCCCCCCATCTTGCGATGGAGGGCGTTTATTTTCCAGCTATTGGGTCAAGCTGGCCCAATCTTCAGGAATTACAGGGATTCAGCGGTCGCAACCACGTTTTCCACGGTAAAGCCGAATTCCTTGAACAGCAGCTCGGCCGGTGCGGACTCACCGAAGGTGGTCATACCGATGATCTTGCCGCCGAAACCAACGTACTTGTACCAGTAGTCAGCGATGCCCGCTTCGATGGCCACACGCTTGGTGACGGAGGACGGCAGGACAGACTCTTTGTACTCGGCAGATTGAGCGTCGAACACGTCGGTAGACGGCAGAGAGACCACGCGCACGGCACGGCCCTTGGCAGTCAGCTGCTCATAGGCGGCAACGGCCAGTTCCACTTCGGAACCGGTGGCGATCAGGATCAGCTCCGGAGTACCGGCGCAATCCTTCAGCACGTAGCCACCCTTGGCGGTATCAGCCAGCTGCTGGGCGGTACGGTCCATCTGGGCCAGGTTCTGACGAGAGAAGATCAGAGAGGTCGGGCCGTCGGTACGCTCGATGGCGTGTTTCCAGGCGATGGCAGATTCAACCTGGTCACACGGACGCCAGGTGCTCATGTTCGGGGTCAGACGCAGGGAGGCAATCTGCTCAACCGGCTGGTGAGTCGGGCCATCTTCACCCAGACCGATGGAGTCGTGGGTGTAAACGAAGATGGCGCGCTGCTTCATCAGGGCGGCCATGCGCAGGGCGTTGCGAGCGTACTCCATAAACATCAGGAAGGTTGCGCCGTAGGGGATGAAACCACCGTGCAGGGCGATACCGTTCATGATGGCGGACATACCGAACTCGCGTACACCGTAGTGGATGTAGTTGCCGGAGGCATCGTCGTTGGTCAGGGACTTGGAGCCGGACCACATGGTCAGGTTGGACGGAGCCAGGTCGGCAGAGCCGCCCATGAACTCCGGCAGCAGCTTGCCGAAGGCTTCCAGAGAGTTCTGGGACGCTTTACGGGTCGCAATCTTGGCCGGGTTGGCTTGCAGGGTTTCGATGATCTTGGCGGATTCAGCAGCCCAGTTGGCCGGCAGTTCGCCAGCGGTGCGGCGCTTGAATTCAGCAGCCAGCGTCGGGTGAGCGGCTTCATAGGCGGCGAACTTGGCAGCCCAGTCGGCTTCCAGTGCAGCGCCCTTCTCCTGAGCGTTCCACTCGGCAGCGATATCGGCCGGGATAACGAACGGAGCGTGGTCCCACTTCAGGAATGCGCGAGCCGCGGCGATCTCGTCGTTGCCCAGCGGTGAGCCGTGGCAGTCGTGAGAACCGGATTTGTTCGGAGAACCGTAACCGATGATGGTGCGGCAGCAAATCAGAGTAGGCTTGCCGGTCTCGGCCTTGGCGGCTTCGATGGCGGCATTGATGGCTTCCGGGCTGTGACCGTCAACAGCCGGGATTACGTGCCAGCCGTAGGCTTCGAAACGCTTGACGGTGTCGTCGGTGAACCAGCCTTCTACGTGACCGTCGATGGAGATACCGTTGTCATCCCAGAACGCGATCAGTTTGCCCAGTTGCAGAGTACCTGCCAGGGAGCACGCTTCGTGGGAGATACCTTCCATCAGGCAGCCGTCGCCCATAAAGGCGTAGGTGTAGTGGTCAACGATGTCGTGGCCCGGCTGGTTGAATTGCTCAGCCATGGCTTTTTCGGCGATCGCCATACCAACGGCGTTGGTGATGCCCTGACCCAGCGGGCCAGTGGTGGTTTCAACGCCCGGTGCATAGCCGTACTCCGGGTGACCCGGGGTGCGAGAGTGCAGTTGGCGGAAGTTTTTCAGATCGTCGATGGAGAGGTCATAACCGGAGAGGTGCAGCAGGGAGTACAGCAGCATGGAGCCGTGGCCGTTGGAGAGAATGAAACGGTCGCGGTCGGCCCACTTGGGGTTGTTCGGGTTATGTCTGAGGTGGCTACGCCACAGCACTTCGGCGATATCCGCCATTCCCATGGGGGCGCCCGGGTGACCGGAGTTGGCTTTTTGAACGGCATCCATACTCAATGCACGAATGGCATTGGCAAGCTCTTTACGAGAAGGCATCTGAATCTCCTGCGATTGCTTCATTTGATGGCCAAGATTAAGGCGCGTTATTGTCCCAGCAGGGCGCGCGGCGTGCAAATATTATCTGGATGAATAAAGTGGCTTTGGGAGGACAATCGCTTTTCTTGCCCTCTATTGACCAAAGCAACCAGAGAAAAACGTTTGACTTCCATCCCTTTCGGGATAGGAGAGCACCGCTTGTGACCCATTGGACACTGCGCAACAAAATAGTGCTGGCAATCGGGGGGGGCGCTAATTAAAATAGACGTCCAGATGTAGATACCTCTACACCATCCTATTCATCCGGTTATTGCCGTGGCGATAACCCAGACAAGCTGAGACTCTTATCATGGCAAAGCTGTTTACTTCCGAGTCGGTCTCCGAAGGCCATCCCGACAAGATTGCGGACCAGATCTCCGATGCGGTACTGGACGCCATCCTCAAGCAAGATACCAAGGCACGCGTTGCCTGCGAGACCCTGGTCAAGACCGGTATGGTCATGGTGGCCGGTGAAGTAACCACCTCTGCCTGGGTTGATATCGAAGAGATCGTGCGTGATACCGTACGTGAAATCGGCTACACCCACTCCGACATGGGCTTCGATGCTGACTCCTGCGCCGTGCTGAACGCCATCGGCAAGCAGTCCCCGGACATCAACCAGGGCGTTGACCGCAGCGATCCGCTGGAGCAGGGCGCTGGCGACCAGGGCCTGATGTTCGGCTATGCCACCAACGAAACCGACGTGCTGATGCCGGCCCCCATCACCTACTCTCACCTGCTGGTGAAGCGTCAGGCTGAAGTGCGCAAGAACGGCACCCTGCCGTGGCTTCGTCCGGATGCCAAGAGCCAGCTGACCTTCGCCTACGACGACGCAGGCAAGATCATCGGTGTGGATGCCGTTGTTCTGTCTACCCAGCACGCCGAATCCATCAGCCACAAGGATCTGGTTGAAGCGGTACGCGAAGAGATCATCAAGCCGGTGCTGCCGGCCGAGTGGGTCAACAAGGACACCAAATACTTCATCAACCCGACCGGCCGTTTCGTTATCGGCGGCCCTATGGGTGACTGCGGTCTGACCGGTCGCAAGATCATCGTCGACACCTACGGCGGCATGGCTCGTCACGGTGGTGGCGCCTTCTCCGGTAAGGATCCGTCCAAGGTTGACCGCTCCGCTGCTTACGCCGCCCGTTACGTTGCCAAAAACATCGTTGCCGCCGGTCTGGCCGATCGCTGTGAAATCCAGATCTCCTACGCCATCGGCGTGGCCGAGCCGACCTCCATCAGCGTCGAGACCTTCGGCACTGCCAAGGTCGCCGAAGAGCTGCTGGTCAAGCTGGTGCGCGAGTACTTCGAACTGCGCCCGTATGGCCTGATCGAAATGCTGGATCTGAAACGCCCGATCTACCAGGCTACCGCTGCCTACGGTCACTTCGGTCGTGACGAGTTCCCGTGGGAGCAGACCGACAAGGCCGAACTGCTGCGTTCCGCCGCTGGCCTGTAAGGCTCGCTGTTGTGATAAAAGGGGAGCCTGGCTCCCCTTTTGCTTATCCGCCATTTGACGAGATGTTGATGTCTGCCACCCCTTCCCAGCTTGTCGCCCTGCTGCAACAACGCGTAGAAGCCTGCTTTGTGCAGGCCGAGGCGCGCCTTGGCCGCCCCTTCCCCCGTCCGCGGATCTACTGCAATATGCGGGGCCGGGCGGCGGGATCGGCGCGGCTGCAAACCTGGGAGCTGCGCTTCAATCCCGCCCTCTATCAGGCCAACCAGCAGGCGTTTCTGGATGAGGTGGTGCCCCACGAGGTGGCCCATCTGCTGGTCTATGCCCTGTGGGGTGAAGGTCGCGGCAAAAGCCGGGTACTGCCCCACGGCCGCCAGTGGCAATCGGTGATGCGGGAGGTGTTCGGCCTTGAGCCCAGAACTACCCACAGCTTCGATCTGGCGGTACTGGCCCAGCGCACCGTGCCCTATCGCTGTCACTGCCAGCAGCATCAGCTCTCTATTCGCCGCCACAACAAGGTGGTGCGCGGCGAGGCCCGCTATCACTGTCGTCGCTGCAAGCAGCCGCTGGAGCGGGAACGGCCGGAGCCAGAGCAGTAAGCCAGCGTGTGTCGCGCCCCTGTGGTAGGGTGCCCGCCATCGTTCGTCAATCACCCCGTTTTGCAAGGAACCCCATGCGTTTCATCTCCTCCCTCGCCCTGACCCTGCTGGCCGGTTTGCCGCTGCTCAGCGCCCCCCTGCACGCCCAGACCTTTCGCGAAGCCAAGCAGGAGCTGGTGAAGCTCTATCGCAGCCAGCCTGCGGTCACCACCTTCTACTGCGGCTGCGACATCGACTATCAGGGCAAGAAGATGAGCCCGGATCTCGCCAGCTGCGGTTACGAGCCGCGCAAGCAGGCCAAACGCGCCGCCCGCATCGAGTGGGAACACGTGGTACCAGCCTGGGAGTTCGGCCACCAGCTGCAGTGCTGGCAGGATGGCGGTCGCAAGAACTGCGAAAAAGCGAGTCCCGAGTTCAACAAAATGGAGGGGGACATGCACAACCTCTTCCCCGCCATTGGCGAAGTGAACGGCGATCGGGCCAACTACCGCTTCTCCGACTGGAACGGCAAGCCGGATCAGTACGGTCAGTGCCAGATGCTGGTGGATTTCAAGGAGCGCCGGGTGCAGCCGCCCAAGGGGCCGGTGCGGGGTCAGATCGCCCGCGCCTACCTCTACATGAGCGAGCAGTATGGGCTGCGTCTGGCAGCGCAACAGCGTAAACTGTTCGAAGCTTGGGATCGCCAGTACCCGGCAGAAGGCTGGGAGTGCGAGCGCAACCGCCGCATCGGCACGCTGCAGGGCAATACCAATCCCTTTATTGAAAAGCAGTGCCAATAACCCCATTTGACCAGGGAGGGGATCGCCCCTCCTAATCATGAAACCCTTCCCTTCTGCCGCGTGAGCCTTGCTTGCCGCAGGATATAAAGGGTTTCCAAGCAAGAGACTGACAAGCAGCCATGCGCATTCCACGTATCTATGAACCGGCCACCCTGCAAGTTGGCCAGACCATCGCCCTGTCGGAAGACGGCGCCAACCATATCGGCCGGGTACTGCGCATGCAGCCAGGCCAGCAGCTCGAGCTGTTCAACGGCGATGGCAATCAATATCCCGCCACCATCGCCAGCGTTGGCAAGAAGTCGGTGGAAGTGACCATCGACAGCTGCGACGTCCAATCAGTGGAGTCACCGCTGGCCATTCACCTCGGTCAAGTGATCAGCCGTGGCGACAAGATGGACTTCACCATCCAGAAATCGGTGGAGCTGGGCGTCACCTGCATCACCCCGCTCTTCTCCGAGCGCTGCGGCGTCAAGCTGCCAGCCGATCGACTGGAGAAGAAGCGTGAACAGTGGCAGAAGGTGGTGATCAGCGCCTGCGAACAGTGCGGCCGCAACGTAGTACCAGAGGTGCGCATGCCGATGGAGCTGGACGCCTGGCTGGCGGAAGAGACCAAGGAGCTCAAGCTCAACCTGCACCCGCGCGCCGAGTACAGCATCAACACCCTGCCCGTTCCCGAGCACGGCGTGCGCCTGCTGATTGGCCCGGAAGGGGGCTTGTCGAGCGACGAGATCGCCCGTACCGTGCAGGAAGATTTCAAAGAGATGCTGCTGGGGCCGCGGGTGCTGCGCACCGAAACCGCCGCCCTGACGGCGATAACTGCGCTGCAGTGCCGCTTTGGCGATCTCGCTTGAAACCAGTCCAATGTCTTACTGCGAGGTCGTGATCAAGGCTCATGCGCTGCTCGGAATCCTCACCTATGTCTATACGCTCCGGTTCCTGCGCTGCTCTTTACCTTGCTGACGACCTCTCGCGACAGACTTTGAACAGGTTTTAAGAATCTCACTCGCAATCGAGCCACAAGAAGGATATTCGGATGACCATTAAACTCGGCATCGTGATGGACCCCATCTCGGCCATCAACATCAAGAAAGATTCCAGCTTTGCCATGCTCGAAGAGGCGCAAAAGCGCGGCTATGAGCTCTTCTATCTGGAGATGAAGGATCTCTACATGGAAGCTGGTCGCGCCTTTGGCACCATGCGCCCGCTCACCGTCAAATATGACTATGCCGACTGGTACAAGCTGGGCGAGGTGGTGGATCAGCCCCTCTCCAACCTCGATGTGATCCTGATGCGCAAGGATCCGCCGTTCGACACCGAATTTATCTATGCCACCTACATGCTGGAGCGGGCAGAGGATGAGGGTTGCCTTATCGTCAACAAGCCGCAGAGCCTGCGTGACGCCAACGAGAAGCTCTACACCGCCTGGTTTGCCGAGCACACCCCGACCACGCTGGTAACCCGCCGCGCCGACAAGCTGCGCGCCTTCCACGCGAAACACAAGGACGTCATCCTCAAGCCGCTGGACGGCATGGGCGGCGCCTCCATCTTCCGCATGAAGGAAGATGACGCCAACGTCGGCGTGATTATCGAGACCCTGACCGCCCACGGCAGCCAGTACTGTATGGCGCAGACCTATCTGCCCGCCATCAAGGAGGGCGACAAGCGGGTGCTGGTGGTGGACGGTGAACCTGTTCCCTACTGCCTCGCCCGTATTCCGGCGCAAGGGGAGACCCGTGGCAATCTGGCGGCCGGTGGCCGTGGTGAAGCCCGTCCCCTGAGCGAAGCGGACTGGGCCATCGCCCGCGCGGTAGGCCCGACCCTCAAAGAGAAAGGCCTCATCTTCGTCGGCCTAGACATCATCGGCGATCGGCTGACCGAGATTAACGTCACCAGCCCGACCTGCATTCGCGAGATTGAAGCGGCCTTCGATGTGCACATCACCGGCATGTTGATGGATGCCATCGAGCGTCGGCTGGGCAAATAATCGCTGGGCAGGCTAACCGGCCTGTTCAGGGGGTAACCCGCCCCTGACAAGCCCGGAAACAGAGAGGGAGGGCTGGCGCCCCCCTCTCTGTTTCAAGGCAATCCGGCAAGGGGCGGGATCTCACCCAGCCCCAAAAAGCGGTTTTTCCCATGGGGATCAACTGCCATAATTGACCTCAAATACCTTTGCACTATTTGGCCTCTATGCAAACACTGCAAAATCACTTCCTGCTTGCCATGCCAAGCCTGACGGATCCCTATTTCGAGCGCTCGCTGGTCTATCTGTGCGAGCACAACGAAGAGGGCGCCATGGGGCTGGTGGTCAACATTCCGGTCGAGATGTCGCTGGAAACCATGCTGACCCAGCTCAAACTGAACCCACCCGCCAGTCCGGAGCTCAAGCAACCGGTGTTGCAAGGAGGGCCGGTTCATGCCGATCGCGGCTTCGTGCTGCACAGCTTCCGCCCCGGTTTCAACTCCACCCTGCAGGTGGGGGATGAGATGATGGTGACCACCTCCAAGGATATTCTGGAAACTCTGGGTACGAGCGAGGCCCCTGCCCATTGGCTGGTGGCCCTTGGCTATGCAGGCTGGAGTGCCGGTCAGCTGGAGCAGGAATTGGTAGACGGCGCCTGGCTGGTGATCCCCCCCAATCCGGATCTGGTGTTCAAAACCCCCATTCACAAACGTTGGCAGCAAGCCGCCGCCAGCATAGGGGTGAATCCGGTTCACCTCTCCAGCGACGTCGGCCACAGCTGATCGGCTGGCCCGCTCCGCTCTCTATTTCGAGGATTTATCAGTTATGTCATCACGCAGCATCATGGGCTTTGACTATGGCACCAAGAGCATTGGCGTCGCCATCGGTCAGGAGCTGACTGGCACAGCCCAACCTCTGCGCGCCCTCAAGGCCAACGACGGCATCCCCAACTGGGACGAGATTGAGAAGCTGCTCAAGGAGTGGCAACCGGACCTGCTGGTGGTCGGTTTACCGCTGAACATGGATGGCACCGATCAGGAGATCACGGTTCGGGCGCGCAAGTTTGGCAACCGGCTGCATGGCCGCTTCGGCAAGCCGGTGGAGTTCAAGGATGAGCGACTCACCACCACAGATGCCCGTGCCCGGCTGTTTGAGCGAGGTGGCTATCGCGCGCTGGAAAAAGGCAGTGTGGATGGCGTCTCGGCGCAGCTGATCGTCGAAGCCTGGATGGAGGAGCAGTACAACTAAACCATCAATAGCAAGGCAAGGGGCGCCTTGCCCTTGCCTTGTCTCGCACTATCCTCCCCTCATTACGCCTGTGATTGACCCGCGACCAGCCCTTCGGCTTCGGTCGGCGTCGCATTCATCATCCGGTTGAGCCAGGGCACCATCAGCCCCATCACTACCGCAATCAGCAGAGTCGCCATCCCGATCTTGCCAAACACACCGGTGTAAATGGGCAAGGTTTGCAGCGGATCCGTCATCCCTTGCGGCACGGCGGTAAAGGTCGCCACATAGCCACCCAGCAGGGACGCCATCGCCTGAGTCAGGAACCACATTCCGAGAATGAAGCCCATCAGGCGTTGTGGCACCAGCGCGGCGACCATCGCCAGTCCCAGCGCACTGATCATCAGCTCTCCCAGACTCTGGAACAGGTAGATAAGCACCATAAACCAGGGGGAGGTCAGCCCCTGCTCATCGGCAAACCACCAGCCGGATGCCGCCGCCGTCAGAAATCCCAGCGAGCAGAAGAACATCCCGAGGGTGAACTTGAGCGGCATGGTGAGATCCCGCCCCTTGCTGCCCATCCGGGTATAAATCATCGCGAGTACCGGACTGCCCACCACCACCCAGAAGGGGTTGAGCGCCTGGAAGCTGACCGGGTTGACGCTCATGCCCAGCATCTCGTGATGCATGTTGTTGATGGCAAAGAAGTTCAGTGAAGTCGGCATCTGGGCGTAAAGCACATAGAAGAGCACCGCCTCCAGCATTAGCACGAAGGCCACATACATCTTGTTGCGGCCCACTGTGTCGAGCCTGAATGCCTCGCGAAAAAAGAATATCACCACGGCGATGGTCACCGTCATCAACACCATGTTGGCGATCACCACGTGGTGCATCAGCCAGGCGCAAAAGAAGACCATGGCTACCGAGCCCAATATAACCAGCAGCAGCTTGCTGTAATTAAGTGGCAGGTGATCCGGCTCGGAGCCAATATCCTTGACCATATTGCGGCAGGCAAAGAAGGTGAGCAGCGCAATAATCAGCCCCACCCCGCACAGGTTATAGGTCACGGTGTAGCCGTAGTGATCGGCAATCACCGGCGCGAGCGAGAGGGAAATAAGGGAGCCGATATTGATCGACATATAGAACAGGGTAAAAGCCCCATCCAGCCGCGGATCTTTTGGCTGGTAGCATTTTGACAGCAGGCTGGCCGGATTGGCCTTGAACAGGCAGTTACCAACTGCAATGGTGCCCAGCGCATAGAAAATCAGGTCGGGATTATAGATAGAGAGACCGGTCATAAAGTAGCCTATCACCAGCACCACGGCCCCCAGCACCATGGTGCGCTTGGTACCGAGCACATGGTCGCCGACATAGCCACCAACCGAGATCAGGCCATATACCAGCGCCGAGAAGGCACCGAAGGTAATAAAGGATTGCTCTTGGGAAAATCCCAGTTGCTGCACAAAGAAAACCGCCAGGATCCCCTGCACGCCGTAATAACCGAAGCGCTCCCAGAGTTCGACGAAAAATATCATAAAGAAGGGTTTGGGTTGTTGTAACAACCCTGTGGGTGCTGTTGCTGGACGCATATCAACCTGCCTTTGCTGAGATTTATTTTTATTAATCTGGTGGTGGCTGCCGCACTATTTTTTTGCCCACCATTGCCATAACGGGGAGCACTGTCAGCCTGCCAATCTGGCTATTTTCGGGTGCACGGGCCCCGTTCGATGAAAGGTGTTTTTCATCTAGCCGGTTTCAATTACGGGTTATCGGGGGATGGTGAGTGGCGTCTCCCAGTACAGTTACCGGCTCCGGGTTCTACCTTTGCTGCATCCCTTCACTCAAGCCGGTTTATCAACCTTGATGCTTATTCCCCTCTGCTCCATCACTCATGGCTGGTGGCCAGATAGCCGGGGCATGACACGGCCACAGACGACCTGTGGGGCTGGCTCACGCCGCGCTCTACTGGCAGTCACCTACGCAGGCGCTATCTAACCCCGCCATTCCAAGGGGAGTCATGCTATATCACTGCAAATACAGGAACTTAATGGTCGATCACACTTTAAAAGTGACCATCAGTGAAGTTTTCTAATGAAACAACATGAATTTTTTTCGTGAAAAGAGCTTCCCTCGAGACGTGCAACCAAGGCCAATATGTGCATAAAGAGAGTTGAATGGCACACATTTTGAACCCGATCTCGGCACTTAAGTCGTGCAAAAGCCCACTCATCCGGGCGATACGACAACAAAAGCCGGAGCAGATGGCTCCGGCTGATCAATGGGCACCGTCACGCTCACATTAGCGTGGCGATTCGTCATTGTAGAGCCGCCGGATCTCTTTGCGCAGCCACATCACCTTGGCATCCTGATTGTGCCGTTTGTGCCACAGCAGGATGAAGGCGATCTCCAACTGGGCGTAGAGCTTCTCGGGGAGCGGCAGCGGCATGGCGATCAGATTGCCATGATGCCGACTGGCATAACCACCGCAGTAGGAAGGGGTCACCGCAATCAGCTCGTGACTCGACTGGGAGGCAATATGCAGCGCCTGCTCGAAGCTGGAGACCATAATGGGCACCTCCCGCTTCAGCCCCTCGTCCTCCAGCAGACTGTCGAGAGCCCAGGTATCGTTCGCTTCCCACACCATGCTGATCTGGGGGCAGGCCAGAAAGTTCTCCAGCGACCACTTCTGCTCGAGCAATGGGTGATCCTTGCGCAAAAAAACCACCGGGCGATCGGTGAACAGCACCTCGTGATCGATGTAATAAGGCAAGCGGTTGACCTTGGCCTGAGAGCGGCCATGGGTCTCGCGGGCGCAGAAGCCGAGATCTGCATCGCCATTGACGATGTCGTTGAGGGAGTGGTGATCCCACCCCAGCATCCTGACCACCGAGTTGGGGTACTTCTGGTAGATGGTCATGGGCAAATCGCTCAGGAAGCTGATGTAGAAGGGGGACTCCATCACCAGCGTGAAGCGGGCACCGTCTGGGATCGCCTCGCTATTGAGCGAGGTGATGCTGTCGGTTAGCTGGAACCAGACCTTCAGCTCCTCCTCCAGGGTCAGGGAGAGGTTGGTGGGCTGCAACCCCTGCCGTACCCGCACAAACAGGGGATCGTCAAACCACTCCCGCAATTTGGCCAGAGACTTGCTCACCGCCGACGGAGTGACACAGAGCTTTTTGGCCGCCCCTGCCACACTGCGCTCCTGCATCAGGTACTTGAAGACCACCAGCAGGTTCAAATCGAGTTCACCCAGATTGCGCATATCCCCTCTCATCTTCCATCAGCCCTGCGACCGCACTTCACGAAGCGCGAGCCATGGTAACAGCCCTTTGACAGCCAGGTAACTGAGCAGTGCCAGCAGCAGGGCGCAGATCAGCATCTCGGTCGGAGTAAAGCCGAGCCGGCCAAGCAACCAGATATAGAGGCCGGAGAGGCTGATCTGCATGATGCAGAGCACGGCGCTGGCAAATGCCACATTGTGCTGACAACCATCGAGCGCCTCCCCCATCGCCACCCCGAAGCCGCAGGAGAACCCGACACAGACCAGCGCAAATCCCGGCAGCAGCAGATGGATATCGCCCCCCGTCTGCCAGCTGCCGATCAGTGAGCACGCCGCCAGCAGATAGGAGAGATGAGACACCGCCAGCACTTTCTGTTTGCCCAACCAGCGCAACAGCAGCGGCGTCAGGAAGGAGGTGGACATACTCACGCCAGCCATCACCATCATCACGATGGAGTACTGCTCGGTGGTGAAGCCAAACTCCTTCATCAGGATCAGCGGCGAGACGCTGACATAGACCAAAATGGCGGTCACGCTGGCACTGGTCAGCAGGGATAGCAACATAAAGCGCGGGGAGCGCAGCAGGGCAAAGGGCAGCGCAGCACCACTCCCCGGTTGCCGAGCCGGACGGGTCTCCTTGAGCAGCAACAAGTTCACCAGACCGCTGATGGCAGCCACCAGCGCCATCGCCACGAAGATCCCGCGCCAGTCAAAATGGGACAGGATGAGGTAACCGAGCACCGGCGCCAGCACCGGGATCACGCAGATGACCCCGTTAATCATTGAAAGTGCCATCGCCAGCCGCTCCTGACACAGCACGTCCCGCAGCACGGTAAAGGTCATGATATAGAGCGCACCGGCCCCGACTCCCTGCCAGAAACGGCCGAAATAGAACTGGCCAATCCCCTCCGCATTGCCTGCCACCAGCGAGGCGAGGACAAAAATCAGGGTGCCCCCGAGCACCACCCAGCGCCGCCCGTAGCGATCGGCAATCATCCCCCCCAGCAGCACGGTGGCCGCCATACCGAACAGATAAATAGAGAAGGCGGTGTGGATCTGCGCCTCGCTCGCCTGCAGGGCATCGGCAATCTTGGGCACGGCGACCAGATAGAGATCGATCCCGACCGGATAGAGGATGATCATCAGAAAAGTGCACAACAGGAAAACAGGCATGGATACTCCATAACAGATTGACCCGCCTACCCCCGCCAGATGGCAGCAACATAGAGCAAAAGTTGGCGGGGCCAAGGTGGTGACAAAGGTAGCAACGCAGCGCGTCGCAATGGGGGCAACTATATGGGCGCCCACCGCCCTCACCTAGTGAAGAGATGGCGATCGGTACATTCCAATCAGGAAATATCATATTAAGTTGCGTGCCTGAGCGGCCATATTTAATCGACCAGACACAGCAATAAACCGGGTCACCTCCCGCTCATTGCCATCTCATCGCCTCACTTTTACCGCCCACCAGTTATCCGCCTTCGGCTTTGCGGGCGTATAAGCTGTAGGGGCAACGCAATACAGGGAATGTGTATGACGGGTATGAAAAAAGAAGAACAGATTGCCGGGCTGCTGGCGGCACTGGAGCAAGTCATTCTGGGCAAGCCGCTGCAACTGAAAATCGCGCTGGTAACCCTGCTGGCGCGCGGTCATCTGCTGATCGAGGATCTGCCCGGCATGGGCAAGACCACCCTGGCCCACGCGCTGGCGCAGGTGCTGGGGCTGGCATGCAGGCGGTTGCAGTTCACCGCCGATCTGCTCCCCGCCGACCTGCTGGGGTTGCAGATCTTTGACCCCCAGCAGCAAACATTTCGCTTTCACCCCGGCCCCATCTTCACCCAGGTACTGCTGGCGGACGAGATCAACCGTGCCAGCCCCAAGGTGCAGAGCGCCCTGCTGGAGGCGATGGCCGAGGGCAAGGTGAGCATCGAGGGCCACACGCACCCACTCCCCGATCCATTTTTCGTCATCGCCACCCAGAATCCGGCGGATCAGGCGGGCACCTATCCGCTGCCGGAGTCCCAGCTCGACCGCTTCGCCGTGCGACTCTCGCTGGGTTTTCCGCCGCGAGAGGCGGAGCGCCAGTTGCTGCGGGGCAACCAGCCGAGCGGCCCACTACCCGCCATGCTGAATACCGCAGAGCTGGCTGCCCTGCAAGCGGAAGGTGATGCTATCCATGTTTCCGATGCCACCCTCGACTACCTGCTGGCGCTGGTGCACCAGAGCCGCTTTGATGGGGATCTGCCACAGCCCCTCTCCCCCCGTGCAGCCCAGACCTTGCTGGCGGTGAGCCGGGCCTGGGCGCTGGTTGCGGGACGGCGCTTTGTCACGGTGGAGGATGTGCAGGCAGTCTTTCCCTATGTGGCCGAGCATCGGCTGCGGGGCAGCTTTGGCGTGCAACACGGCGAAGCCTGTCCCCTTAGCCAGCGATTGCTGGCCCGGGTCGATCCGGACAATCCCTGATGAGCAAATTGCTAAACCGTTGGCAGCAGTGGCGAGCCCGCTGGCAGCGACGCTGGCTCGACCGCCGCATTCCCCCGGCCCGCCAGATCACGCTGGGTACCCGCAGCCTCTTTATCCTCCCCACCCGCATGGGGCTGCTTTATCTGTTGGTGCTGCTCGCCATCTATCTGCTCGGCACCAACTACCAGAACAATCTGGTACTGCTGCTGGCCTACTGCCTCGGCAGCCTGTTTATGGCCGCCATGTGGCTCACCCACCGCAACCTGCTGGGGCTGGAGCTGCTGGGTGGCCCGCTGGTGCTGGGGGAAGCGGGTAGCCAGCTGCCGATCCGTATCTTGGTGCAGAGCCCTCGCCCGGTGCAGGCGCTCCGGTTTAGCCTCAACGAAGGCACCCTCTGGCTGGCACAGGCCGACGCGGTGCCCAGCACAGTTATCCTACCCGTATCGGGCTCGCGCCGCGGGCCATTGCACCTTGGTCGATTGCGGGTTGAAAGCCGCTACCCTCTCGGCCTGTTTCGCTGCTGGTCCCTGCTGGACTTGCAACTGGAGGGCTGGCTCTCTCCCAAACCAGCATTCGGCGCGCTAAGAGGGGAACATGCGACCCAAAACGAGGGGCATCAGGGCCAACCCGCTCCGGCCACTCTCGGTGACTTTGATACCCTGCGAACACATCAGGCCGGTGAACCACTGAGCCGAGTCGCCTGGAAGCAACTTGCCCAGGGGCGCGGCCTGCTGACCAAACAGTTCCATGAGCCACAGCAGGATGACACTCACCTCACCTTGCTGCGGATCGCGGGTGGGGAGCTGGAGCAGCGGCTGGCAGTGCTGGCCTGGTGGTGCGCAGATTACGGCAAGCGGGGCATCCCCTTTACCCTGACACTGGCAAACCAGACGCTGGGACCCGATAGCGGCGCCGCCTTTGTGCAGCGCTGCCTGCTGGCACTGGCCCAATTCGATGCAACACCACCGAAGAGCGCGCCCGATGCTGCTCGATAACCGCCGCCTGTTACCACTCATCGCCCTGCAACAGCTGCTGCTGGTCGCGGCGCTCTGGCCACAGTTGCAGCTCTGGGTGATGGCAGTAGGCGCCATGACCCTCGGCGTCCGGGCCATGATGCTGTGGCGCGGCTGGCCGCCCCTGCCTGCCCGCTGGTTGGCGCTGCTGGCCATCACAACCGTGGTGTTGCTGGGGTTGCAGTGGCGCACATTGGGCACCCTGCCCGCCCTGATCAATCTGCTCTGGATCGGCTATAGCCTGAAGATGATCGAAGTGCGGCGCGAGCGGGATATCGAGCAGGTGCTACAGCTCGCCTTCTTCCTCATCGCGCTGGCGCTGGTACAACGCCAAAGCATCGGCTGGACGGCCGGAATGACAGTAGCACTCTGGCTGGCAGTAACCGCGCTGGTGGCCGCCGTCGCCCCCGAACAGAAACGGCCTTGGCGCAGTGCGGGTGGTACCCTGCTGCTGGCGCTTCCCCTGCTCATCACTCTGTTTCTGCTGCTGCCAAGGCTCCCGCCCCTCTGGCAGATGCCCACCACCAGCCGCGCCCTGTCGGGGCTCTCGGAAGAGCTGGCCCCCGGCGATATCAGCGAACTGGTCAACTCCTCGGAACTGGCCTTTCGGGTCACCTTTGCCGATGGCCCGCCCCCGGCCCGCGAGCGCTACTTTCCGGTGATGCGCCAAGAAATTTTCGATGGCCAGCGCTGGTTGCTGAGCCCCGAGGTCAGGGCATGGCAGCAGACAGTGCCGGTGCAAACCGGGCTCCCCCTTCTGGCATCCTCTTCTCAGACCAACTCTCAACTGGCAGATAGTCCGTTACCCGCCGGGAGCTACGAGGTGATCGCCGAGCCCCAGCGCCACCGCTGGGCCTTTGCTCTGAGCGAACCGCACCTGCTGGCGGGACCGGTAATGCTCACGCCTCTCAACACCCTCTATCGGCAGGGGAGCGGCGAGATGGCGATACGCTATCGCATTGGCCGCGGCGAAGCACAGATCGAGGATGATAGCCAAGCCGCCCAGCGCAACCTGCAACTGCCAGCCGGGGGCAACCCGAGAGCGCGAGCTCACGGCCAAGGGCTGGCTGTGCGCTATCCAGAACGCGCCAAGCTGGTCGCCGCCCTGCTCGCGCAGTTTCGCAGCCAATCCTATTACTACACTCTGGCCCCGCCACGGCTTGGCCGTGACGGGGTGGATGAGTTCCTGTTCGATACCAAGCGCGGCTTTTGCGGCCACTACGCCATGGCAACCGCTTTCGTACTGCGCGCTGCCGGTATTCCGGCACGGCTGGTCACCGGTTATCTCGGCGGTGAGTGGAATCCAAGGGGCAACTATCTGGCGGTACACCAGTTCGATGCTCATGCCTGGGTGGAGTATCTCGATGAAAGAGGAACATGGCGGCGAATCGACCCCACGGCGGCAGTGGCACCGGAGCGTATTGAAGGCGGCGTGAGGGAAGCGCTGAGCGACGAGTTTACCGCTGCCGACCCCCTCGCTTTGCAGCGTTATCGCAACTGGGCCCTGCTCAATCAGCTGCGCTGGTGGGGCAACAATATCGACTACCAGTGGAGTCGCTGGGTGATTGGTTACGATGCGGGCCAGCTCTGGCAGCAAATCGGTCTGCGCTGGCCTGCACTGGCAGCGCACACTCCCTGGTTGATCCTCGCGAGCCTGATGCTGGTCGCCCTGCTGGTGAGCCTGCCCCTGCTGTTGCCCGCGCGCCTGCCGCCAGCGCGGCGCATCTGGCAGCCCCTGCTCAAACGGGGCAAACGCAGCGGCTACTCACCCCAGCCCGCCGAGAGCATGGGGGCATGGTGCGAGCGACTGGCGCGGCTGCGTCCTGACCTTGCCCATCCTCTGCTAAAGAGTGCGTGGCTCTATCGCCGCTGGCGTTATGCCCCTCTCAGCGACCGACAACAAAGGCGCTGCTGGCGCCAGTTGCGACGGCGTGTCAGACAGCTCGCCCAGCGCTGGGATCAACAGCCAACGAGTGCGCCATAAAAGAAGGGGGAGCCACCGGCTCCCCCTTCAGGTTTTAATCAAGAGGTTTGATTCACCGCTTGTTATTTTTTGGTCGGATTGTCCCAAATTCCCTCTTCCAGCTGGGAGCGGATCTCCGGGTACTTGTTGGCATCAAAGGTGGGCACCTTGCCCAGCTTGAGCTGGTCGTTGTAATCCTTCGCCAGCTTGATGGCGACGCCGGAGAGCAGCAGGATCGCCACCAGGTTGACGATGGCCATCAGTCCCATGGAAACATCCGCCATGGCCCAGACAGTGGGTAACTCGCCCACAGAGCCGAACATCACCATACCCAGCACAAACATCCGGAACAGCATCAGGCCGCCCTTGTGGTTGTGCTCGAGGAACACCAGATTGGTTTCGGCATAGGAGTAGTTGGCCACGATAGAGGTGAAGGCGAAGAAGAAGATGGCTGCCGCGATAAAGATGTTGCCACCGCTGCCAATCTGGGAAGAGAGCGCACGCTGGGTCAGCTCGACACCGGTCACACCGGAGCCCGGCTCAAACTGACCTGACATCAGGATGATGGCGGCGGTACAGCTACAGATTACGATGGTGTCCATAAAGACCCCCAGCATCTGCACATAACCCTGGGAGGCCGGGTGCGGCGGATAGGGAGTGGCTGTCGCCGCGGCGTTGGGCGCAGAGCCCATGCCCGCCTCGTTGGAGAAGAGACCGCGCTTGATACCGTTGATCATCGCCTGGGAGATGGCATAACCCAGCGCACCCGAGCCTGCCTGCTCAATCCCGAAGGCAGACTTGATGATCAGCATGAAGACATGGGGCAACTCGGTGATGTTCATCGCCACGATCACCAGCGCCAGCAGGATGTAGGCCAGCGCCATAAAGGGCACCACCAGCTCGGCAAAACGGGCAATGCCACGAATGCCGCCGAAGATAATCAGGCCGGAGAGTGCCACCAGCGCCAGACCGCTGACCCAGTCAGGAATGCCAAACGCCACCTTCATCGCCAGACTGATGGAGTTGGCCTGCACCGCGTTGAACACCAGACCAAACGCCAGGATCAGGCAGAGCGAGAAGACCACCCCCATCCAGCGCATGCCAAGGCCTTTCTCCATGTAGTAGGCCGGGCCACCACGGTAGTTGCCATCCTCATCCTTGACCTTGTAGAGCTGGGCCAGGGTGCTTTCGACGAAGGCGGTCGCCATGCCGATAAAGGCAATCAGCCACATCCAGAAGATGGCGCCGGGGCCACCCAGATAGATAGCGACAGCCACACCGGCCAGGTTGCCGGTGCCGACTCGGGCGGCAAGGCTGGTACAGAGGGCCTGGAAGGAGGAGATGCCTGCGTTGTCCGATTTACGGCTGTTTTTCAGCACGGAAAACATGTGGCCAAAGTGACGGATCTGGATAAAACCCAGGCGGAAGGTGAAAAAGATACCGACCCCGATGAGCAGGTAGATGAGCACGGCTCCCCACATCAGGTCGTTTAGCATCGCAATCAAGGTGTCCATAATTCTCTCGTTGTTATTCACATCCATGGTCAGTCTGCGCTGACCGTTTTCTGTCTGTCGTTTAATTAGCGTTTCGCTAAAGGGGCGGAATCTAGCACAGCGGGAGAGCCCGGAATAGTGATCCCGGTCACGCGAGACACAAAAAACGAACGGTAAAAGCCCATAAAGCTCCATTTAAATCGCAAACTTTCAACAAACTCAATAATTCAATCAGACAGACCACCATTAAGCCCCATAAGAGAACCATTTTGATATATCCCTGATGAGCTATCCGAAAACGCAAACGCTTGCATGAAATGGCTTTCAGACGGCGACATTTCGCCAAACGTTTTCTCTGTAATTAAATTTCAAGTACGTAGCGAGATAATTTATGTGATCGACGACACAAATATCGATATTGGCTAAAAAAGTTCAGCTGAAAGCAAACCGGAGCGAGGTCGAAGGGAAATGTAAAAAACCTTACTAATCATATAGTTTCACGCCATAAAACGGGATAACTCAACAGCCTGAATGTTTAACAACCAAGCGCCCCTATTGCAGGATGCAGCACATCAGTATTAATTAGGCAGGCAATGACGATGGGCCGCCCCCATCGCGCTTTTCTGAGCCTGAGGCACCAAGATCCTGTAATTTTATTTCAGAACCACCGTCTCAAGCCCGCAACCCAGGGATTACTCCCTCATTAAGAGATGATATTCGCTATGGCCGATAAATTAACCCAGCTGAAAGCCCTGACCACTGTTGTTGCCGACACCGGTGATATCGAAGCCATCAAACGCTATCAGCCCATCGATGCCACCACCAACCCCTCTCTGGTTCTGAAGGCCTCCGAGATCCCCGAGTACGCTCCGCTGATCGAAGACGCCATCAAATGGGCCAAAGCCCAGAGCCAGGACAAGGCACAGCAAATCATCGACGCGGGCGACAAGCTGGCCGTCAACATCGGTCTGGAAGTGCTGAAGATCGTTCCGGGCCGTATCTCTACCGAAGTGGATGCCCGTCTCTCCTTCGATACCGAAGCCAGCATCGCCAAGGCCCGCAAGCTGATCCGTCTCTACAACGAAGCGGGTATCAGCAACGACCGCATTCTGATCAAGCTGGCCTCCACCTGGGAAGGGATCCGTGCCGCCGAGGTACTGGAGAAAGAGGGTATCCAGTGCAACCTGACCCTGCTGTTCTCCTTCGCCCAGGCCCGTGCCTGTGCCGAAGCAGGTGCCTTCCTGATCTCCCCGTTCGTGGGTCGCATCCTCGACTGGTACAAGGCCAAGCACAACCGTGACTACACCGCCAGCGAAGATCCGGGCGTGGTCTCCGTCACCTCCATCTACAACTACTACAAGCAGCACGACTACCCGACCGTGGTGATGGGCGCCAGCTTCCGCAATACTGGCGAGATCCTGGAACTGGCTGGTTGCGACCGCCTGACCATCGGCCCGGCCCTGCTGGAAGAGCTGAGCAAGACCGAAGGGGCCGTGGTACGTAAACTGGACTACACCGGTGAGCGCAAGGCCAAACCGACCCCGATGACCGAGGCCGAATTCCGCTGGGAACTGAACCAGGACGCCATGGCTCACGAGAAGCTGGGCGAAGGTATCCGCATGTTTGCCATCGACCAGGGCAAGCTGGAAACCATGCTGGCAAGCCGCCTGTAATCGATTAATTTTTATGAAAAAAACCGGGCCCCTACCAAGGGGCCCGGTTTTTTTCATGGGCTTTTTTAGCGCTGTCATAGAGTCGTCACGAAAACGTTTTAATTTCAGATTCGTTATGTTATACGGGTGGTGAAAACGATAAAAGCCAAGGAGGGAGCCATGGAAATGTTCAACTTCGATTATGACGAGGTAGTTGAACTCGGTTCACGTAGCCGCGGGACAACGGGAAAAAAACGTAAATGGCGCGAGATCGAAGCGCTGAAAGACAAGCACCGTTTGCAGAAGGAGCTGCAATCCATTGATATCGCCTACGAGGGTCTGACAGACGACATTGATCTGTAAGACTGCCTAATACCTGTAAAAGCGCCCCGTACATCCGGGGCGCTTTTTTATGCCGCAATCGGATGATCACGTGGCTTGTCATGCCATCGCCAGCGATGCCAAAGGATGCTGTAGGCTACTGGCAGCCATCACCAACAGCATGGCATACCAACCATGCACCTCACTCGCGAAGACTGAACTGCGCCATTCCAGGGCGCGTTGGGGCACTCATCTGAATGGCAGATCAACCGCAATAAAAAGCCCCCGTCGATGACGGGGGCCTGGATCTCGGGATTCACGATTGCGAGCTTAGCAGTAGCCGTAGCCCAGCAGACGCTGGTAGCGCTGCTCCAGCAGTTGTTCGGTATCAAGCGGACGCAGAGCGTCCAGATCCTGCTTGATGCGGGCCTTGAGGTTTTTAGCCATCTTTTCCACATCGCGGTGGGCACCGCCGAGCGGCTCTTCGACGATGTTGTCGATGAGTTTCAGCTCTTTCAAACGCTGGGCAGTGATACCCATCGCTTCAGCAGCCACAGAAGCCTTCTCGGCGCTCTTCCACAGGATGGAGGCACACCCTTCCGGCGAGATGACAGAGTAGGTGGAATACTGCAGCATGTTGACGCGGTCACCCACGCCGATAGCCAGCGCACCACCTGAGCCGCCTTCACCGATTACGGTGCAGACCACCGGCACGGTCAGGCCGGCCATGACTTTCAGGTTGCGGGCAATCGCTTCGGACTGGCCACGCTCTTCGGCACCGACGCCGGGGTAAGCGCCCGGGGTGTCGATAAAGGTGATGATCGGCATCTTGAAACGCTCGGCCATCTCCATCAGACGCAGGGCCTTGCGGTACCCTTCCGGACGCGGCATGCCGAAGTTACGCTTGATCTTCTCTTTGGTCTCGCGACCCTTCTGGTGACCAATCACCATCACCGGCTCGCCGTCGAGACGGGCAATACCGCCGACGATAGCCTTGTCATCGGCATAGGCACGATCACCGGCCAGCTCGTCGAAATCGGTGAAGATCTGCTCGATATAATCGAGGGTGTAAGGGCGCTGGGGATGACGCGCCATCTGGGATACCTGCCAGGCCCCCAGATCACCGAAGATCTTCTTGGTCAGCTCTTCGTTTTTCTTCTCCAGCCGGCGGATCTCGTCTTTCAGATCCACGGCGTGATTGCCTTCACTCACATGTTTGAGCTCATCAATCTGCGCCTGCAACTCGGCAATCGGCTGTTCAAAATCCAGAAAAAGACTCATAGGGCCTTAGAACCTCTAATCAAAAACCAACTCGACCCGCTCTCGTCCAAGCAGGACGCGCAAGTCATCTAACAGTTGATCGGTGGGCGTCACCCGCCACTCGGTACCGAGCGTCAATCGCACCCGGGAACCGGGGCGACGATAGTTTACCTGAACCGGACAGACTCCGGCACGGGCGGGCTCCAAAATCTCGCACAAACGCGGAAAAAAGCGATCATCGATACGCTGTTCATCGAGGGAGATGCGGATTGCTCTGGCAAAACGCTCCCTCGCATCATTGATATCCAGTAATTCCCGGGCCGACATTTTAAGGCCACCGGAGAAGTCATCAAAGCTGACCTGTCCAGAAACCACCAAAATGCGGTCTTTTTGCATCAATTCTTCATATTTTTCCAGCGCTTCACTGAACAGGGTCACATCGAGGCGACCGGAACGGTCGTCCAGGGTGAAGATCCCCATTTTGTTGCCACGCTTGGTCACCATGCTGCGGGCGGCAATCACCAGCCCAGCCGCCGTGGTCACGGTATCGCGGGAGGTGGGGTGCAGATCGCACAACCGGCCCGACGTATAACGACGCAGTTCGCCGCTGTACTGGTTGATGGGGTGACCGGTGAGATAGAGCCCGAGGGTCTCGCGCTCCCCTTCCAGCCACACCTTGTCAGGCCAGTGTGGCACGTTGGCAAACGCCTTCTTGACGTCGTCAATCTCTTCGGTCAGCACGCCAAACATGTCGACCTGCCCCACCGCCTGCGCCTTGGCGTGCTGCTCGGCGGCACGCATCGCCTCCTCCAGCGTCGCCATCAAGGCGGCACGGTGTGGGCCGAGCCGGTCCATGGCGCCGGAGAGAATAAGCTTCTCCATCACCCGCTTGTTAAGCTTCTTGATGTCGACCCGGTTGCAGAAGTCGAACAGGTCGCGGAACGGGCCGTCCTGATCCCGGGCGCTCAAGATCGCATCGATGGGGCCTTCACCGACCCCCTTCACCGCCCCGATGCCGTAGACGATATGACCATCTTCGTTGACCGAGAAGCGATAGCGACCGGTGTTCACATCCGGCGGGATCACCGTCAGCCCCATCCGCTGGCACTCGTCCACCAGGGTTACGATCTTGTCGGTGTTGTCCATATCGGCGGTCATCACCGCTGCCATGAACTCGGCCGGGAAGTGGGCCTTGAGCCAGAGGGTCTGGTAGGAGACCAGCGCATAGGCGGCGGAGTGGGATTTGTTGAAGCCGTAGCCGGCAAACTTCTCCACCAGATCGAAGATCTTCATCGCCAGCTCGCCGTCGACGCCATTCTTGATGGCGCCCTCCTCGAAACCGGCCCGCTGCTTGGCCATCTCCTCGGGCTTTTTCTTACCCATCGCCCGGCGCAACATGTCCGCGCCACCCAGCGTATAGCCTGCCAGGGTCTGGGCAATCTGCATCACCTGCTCCTGATAGAGGATGATGCCGTAGGTCGGTTCAAGAATCGGTTTCAGGCTCTCGTGCTGCCACTTCTCGTCCGGATAGGAGATCGCTTCATTACCGTGTTTGCGGTCGATGAAGTTATCCACCATGCCTGACTGGAGCGGGCCCGGTCGGAACAGGGCCACCAGTGCGATCATATCCTCGAAGCAGTCGGGGCGCAGCCGCTTGATGAGATCCTTCATGCCGCGGGATTCCAGCTGGAATACCGCTGTGGTCTCGTAGCGCTGCAGCAGGTCAAACGACTTCTTGTCATCGATGGGGATGGCGGCGATGTCCACCGGCGGCTTGCCCTCTTTGGCAAGACGCGGGTTTATCATGCCGAGCGCCCAGTCGATGATGGTGAGCGTTCGCAGACCGAGGAAGTCGAACTTCACCAGACCGGCGTATTCCACATCGTTCTTGTCGAACTGGGTGACCGGGTGATGGCCTTCGTCATCGCAGTAGAGCGGCGCAAAGTCGGTGATCTTGGTAGGCGCGATCACCACGCCACCGGCGTGTTTACCAGCGTTGCGCACCACCCCTTCAAGGCGGCGGGCCATGTCGATGAGGTCTTTGACCTCCTCATCCTGCTCGTAAAGCTCGGGTAGCTTGGGCTCGGCCTCGAACGCCTTGGCCAGCGTCATCCCCGGATCCGGCGGGATCAGCTTGGAGATGCGATCGACAAAGCCGTAAGCGTGGCCCAGCACCCGGCCAACGTCTCGCACCACCGCCTTGGCCGCCATGCTGCCGAAGGTGATGATCTGGGAGACCGCATCCCGGCCATACATCTCGGAGACGTGCTCGATCACTTCATCCCGTCGGTCCATGCAGAAGTCGACGTCGAAGTCGGGCATTGATACCCGCTCCGGGTTCAGGAAACGTTCGAACAGCAGGTCAAATTCCAGCGGATCGAGGTCGGTGATCTTGAGGGCGTACGCCACCAGAGAGCCCGCCCCCGAGCCCCGGCCCGGACCAACGGGAATGCCGTTGTCCTTGGACCACTGGATAAACTCCATCACGATGAGGAAGTAACCCGGGAAGCCCATCTGGTTGATCACTTTCAGCTCGATGTCGAGACGCTCGTCATACTCGGGACGACGCTCGGCCCGCACTGCCGGATCCGGGAACAGGAACTCGAGACGCTCCTCCAGACCCTCTTTCGACTTGGCCACCAGAAAATCTTCGGTAGTCATGTCGCCGGTCGGGAAGTTGGGCAGGAAGTATTCGCCGAGACGCACCGTCACGTTGCAGCGCTTGGCGATCTCCACCGTGTTTTCCAGCGCTTCGGGGATATCGGCAAACAGCTCCGCCATCTCCTCCTGACTGCGCAGGTACTGCTGGGGGCTGTAGCGACGGGGACGGCGTTTGTCCATCAGGGTATAGCCATCGTGGATGGCCACCCGGATCTCGTGGGCGTCGAAGTCATCGGCGTTAAGGAACACCACCTCGTTGGTGGCGACCACTGGCAGCTCGAACTCGGTAGCAATGGCCACTGCCATGTGCAGATAGACCTCTTCGTCGGGTCGACCGGTACGCAGCAGCTCGAGGTAGTAGGCATCGGGGAAATGGGTCTGGTAGAAGGCGAGGCACTGCTCGGTCATCTGCCGGTTACCCTTGAGCAGGAACTTGCCCACATCCCCTTCACGACCGCCGGAGAGGACGATCACCCCCTTGGCATGCTCGGCGAGCCAGCTTTTGTCGATAACCGGGCGCCCCTGCACGTGGCCGCGCTGGTAGCCGCGAGAGATAAGCAGGGTGATGTTCTGGTAGCCGTCGTTGTCCATAGCGAGCAGAGTGAGGCGGAACTGCTCGTCGCCAAGCTCGTCGCTCTGCACCCAGAAGTCGGCACCGACGATGGGTTTGATCCCCTTGCCGTGGGCAGCACCATAGAAGCGCACCAGACCGCACATGTTCATCTGATCGGTCAGCGCCAACGCCGGCATGTTGTTGGCCGCTGCAGCCCCGACGATGGGGTTGATCTTCTGCAGGCCATCGACCATGGAGAAGTCGGAGTGGACTCGCAGGTGGATAAAACGGGGTTCAGCCATCGTCATCTCCTCTCGCTGCTCAAACTAAATGGCATGGTCTACTCGATCCCCAGTGCGCGGCGCACCGGTTTGAAGCTCTTGCGATATTCGGGCAGCGGGCCACGCTCGGCCAGAATGGCGAGGTGCTCAGCAGTCGGATACCCCTTGTGGCGGGCAAAACCATACTCGGGATGACGGCTGTCCAGCTCGGTCATCTCCGCATCGCGGGTTACCTTGGCAAGGATCGAAGCGGCACTGATGGCGGCCACCAGGCTATCACCCTTGACCACGGCGCGCGATTCCATCGGCAATGCCGGGCAGCGGTTGCCATCGATAAAGACCAGCTCGGGCGTCACCTTCAGCCCTGCTACGGCGCGCTGCATCGCCAGCATGGTGGCATGCAGGATGTTGAGCTCGTCGATCTCTTCCGGAGTGGCGCGACCGATAGCCCAAGCGAGCGCTTTCTCTTTGATCTCGTCAAATAGCGCCAGCCGTTTCTTCTCGGAGAGCTTCTTGGAGTCAGCCAGTCCGACAATCGGGTTGGCGGGATCGAGAATGACCGCGGCGGTGACCACGTCACCCACCAGCGGGCCGCGACCCACTTCATCCACACCGGCAACCAGCTTGTCGTCAGGAATATCGATCATCATCTTGTAGCCTTGAATCAAAACAGGCCCCGTGGGGCCTGACAGGGGTCGACTGGCGCGACATCACCACTCGGAAAACGGATTAACGGGTAGCGCGGCGCAATCGACGGTCCGAAATAGCGTTATCTGCCGAGCAGATCCACCACCGCGTCGGCGGCCTGCGAGTCGGCATTACAGCGGATCAGCTGGTGCAGCTCGGTGAAGGTGTTGACCAGCACACTGTTGTCGTGCTCGAAGTACTTGCTCACCTCTTCCACCAGATTCTCCGGGGTGCACTCGTGCTGGATCAGTTCCGGCACCAGCATGCGACCCGCAAGCAGGTTGGGCAGAGAGACAAATTCAGTCTTCACCAGTCGCTGTGCCAGCCAGTAGCTGAAGGGCTTGAGCTTGTAGCCCACCACCATCGGCTTTTTCACCAGCATGGCTTCGAGCGCCGCGGTGCCAGAGGCCAGCATCACCACGTCGGCAGCGATCATCGCCTCGCGCCCCTGCCCTTCCAGCAGCACCATCTCGAGATCCGGCGCCAGCTCGGCCTTGATGGCCATGAATTGCTCGCGCCGTTTCTGGTTGACCAGCGGCACGATGAAACCGAGATCCGGATAGCGCACCGTCAGGTGCTTGCAGGCCTCGAGAAACAGGGGGGACATAAAGCCCACTTCTGCGGTGCGGCTGCCCGGCAGCACCGCCAGC
Organism: Aeromonas sp. 600774; assembly: GCF_049175075.1. Taxonomy (NCBI): domain Bacteria; kingdom Pseudomonadati; phylum Pseudomonadota; class Gammaproteobacteria; order Aeromonadales; family Aeromonadaceae; genus Aeromonas; species Aeromonas sp. 600774. The sequence continues at coordinate 200,418 of NZ_JAAKUJ010000006.1, read as the reverse complement.
CAGCGGCGATTGGCATCGATACCGAGATTGCGACGCACGGCGGCCTGATCCGGCACCAATGGAATATCGTCCGCCATGGTATGACCGACAAAACGGCAAGGGGCGTCGAAGCGGTCGTAGAAGGCTTTCTCGAAGGGCAGGAAGGCGAGCACCATGTCGGTAGCGGCCTTGATCTTGTGAATGCGGTTCTGGCGCCAGGCCCACACCGAGGGGCTGACATAGTGAACCGTCTTGATACCGGCGCGGCGCAGTTTCAGCTCCACTCCGATATTGAAATCCGGTGCATCCACGCCGATGAAGATATCGGGCGGATTGGCAATAAAGTGACGCAGCAGTTCGCGACGGACCTTGAGAATACGCGGCAGACGGCCAAGCACCTCGGTGATCCCCATGACGGAGAGCTCTTCCATCTCGAACAGCGCCTTGACGCCCAGCGCCTGCATGCGCGGCCCGGCGATCCCTTCAAACTGCGCGTCCGGGTAGCGGGCTTGCAGCTCGCGCACCAGACCGGCAGCCAGAATGTCGCCGGAGACTTCTCCGGCGACGATACCGATACGAACCGGATCAGGCACGGATGATCCCGCGCTCGTTGTCTTTGAGGAAGTCCACATAGAGCTGGACGGCCGGTTCGGCTTGCGCCATATCGATCAGCACCGGCAGCACCTCTTCGATGGTCTTGCCAGAGCGGAAGATCTCTTTGTAGGCGCGCTTGACAACAGAGATAGCCTCGGCGCTGAAACCACGGCGACGCAGCCCTTCGGAGTTGACCCCGAACGGCTTGGCGTAGTTGCCTGCGGCCATCACATAAGGCGGCACGTCCTTGTTGAGGGCGGCGCAGCCACCGACGAAGGCGTGGGAACCGACGCGGCCGAACTGGTGAATGGCGGAGAGCCCCCCAAAGATCACGAAGTCACCGATCACCACGTGACCCGCCAGGGTAGCGTTGTTGGCGAAGATGCAGTTGTCACCGATGATGCAGTCGTGGGCAACGTGGACGTTGACCATGAACAGGTTGCCGCTGCCCACCTTGGTCAGGGATTGATCCTGAATGGTGCCACGGTGGAAGGTGCAGTTCTCGCGAATGACGTTGTTGTCGCCAATTTCGAGGAAGGTGCGCTCACCGGCGTACTTCTTGTCCTGACAATCCTCACCGATGGAGGTGTGCTGGAAGATCTTGTTGCCACGACCAATCTTGGTCGGGCCCTTGATCACCACATGGGAACCTACCCAGGTGTTATCACCGATTTCCACCTCGGCGCCGATGACAGAAAAGGGGCCGATTTCAACCCCTTTACCGATCACGGCAGACTCATGGACGATGGCAGTATCGTGAATGATGGCAGTATCGTGAATGATGGCAGTCTGGTCGATCACGTGTGTTAAACCTCGCGTTTGGCGCACATCAGCTCGGCAGTACAGACCACTTCACCGTCGACGGTAGCGACTCCGGTGAATTTGGCAATACCGCGACGCTCTTTCAGGAACTCCACGTCGAGCACCAGCTGGTCACCGGGGCCGACTGGACGCTTGAAGCGAGCATTGTCGATTGAGGCAAAATAGTAGAGTTCGTTGGGAGACGGCTTGCCCACCATGGTAAAGGCCAGGATACCGGTGGCCTGTGCCATCGCTTCCAGGATCAGCACACCCGGGAACACCGGCTTGGCCGGGAAGTGCCCCTGGAAGATCGGCTCGTTGAACGAGACGTTCTTGATGGCACGCAGGGTTTTGCGCTCATCGCTGATCTCGTAGTCGTCTACACGATCCACCATCAGAAACGGATAACGGTGGGGCAGCAGATCCATGATTTCCTGGATACCCAGGCTCTTCTTTTCAGTAGTCAAAACAGTACCCTATACCAATCGTGATTATTCTTGATCCAGCTTCTTCTCAAGCTTGCTTAACCGCTTGTGCATCTCTTCGATACGCATCACCCGGGCGGCGGTCTTGCGCCACTCTTTATTGGTTTGCAGAGGGATGCCGGAAGAGTAGACACCGGGCTCGGTAATGGGTCGCATCACCATGGCCATACCGGTGACGGTGGCCTGGTCGCAGATCTCCATATGCCCGTTAAAGACGGAAGCGCCGCCAATGATACAGTATTTGCCGACCTTGAGACTACCAGCCATCACGGTGGAGCCCGCCACGGCGGTGCCGTAGCCGATCTCAACGTTGTGGGCGATCTGGCACTGGTTGTCGATGATGACGTTGTCAGCGATGCGGGTATCTTCCAGCGCACCGCGGTCAATGGTGGTACAGGCACCGATCTCGACCCGGTTGCCAATGGTCACGCCGCCGAGCTGGGGGATCTTGATCCACTCGCCACGTTCATTGGCATAACCGAAACCATCGGCCCCGATCACTGTGCCGGATTGAACCAGACAGTCGGTGCCCATGGTAACATTGTGATAGAGGGTGACGTTGGCCCACAGCCGGGAGCGCGCTCCCAGCTGGGTATTTTTGCCAACAAAACAGCCCGGGCCAATGCGTACATCATCACCCAGCACGACACCGGATTCGATCACCGCATTGGCGCCGATGGCCACTCTCTCGCCCAGTTGCACGTCAGCCGCGATGACGGCACTCGGATGGATATCCATGGCCGGCTGCGGGGTGGTGTCCAGCAGTTGGGCTACCCGGGCAAAACCCACGTAGGGATCCTTGAGCACCAGCGCATTGGTGGGACAGAAAGGGAGATCCGCCTCTGTGATGAGCACGGCAGTCGCCTTGCTCTGCTCCAGATAAGAGCGGTACTTCTTGTTGGACAGGAAGGTAATCTCACCCTCCCCGGCCTTTTCCAGTGTCGCTACCTTGCGGATTTCCAGGGTTCCGTCGCCATGGACCTGGGCCCCCAGTTGCTGGGCCAGCTGTGCGAGAGTGAATGCCATCAATTAGTTGCTCTTGCTTACCTGAGAAATAACCTGGCCGGAGATGTCCAGCTTGCTGGCGGCATACGGGGCGGCATTGCGCTCCAGCACCAGATCGTAACCATTGCTCTTGGCGATGGAATCGATGGCAGCCTGCACTTTGGTCAGGATCTTGTTGCGTTCTTCGGACTGACGGCGGCCGTTGTCCTGCTCAAAGGCTTGACGCTTCTGATTGAACTCCATCTGCAGCTTGGCCAGTTTCTCCTGGTTCTGCTTCTTCTGCTCGGCGCTCATGAAGGCTTCATCCTTACGGAACTTCTCGACCAGCTTCTGGCCTTCCTGTTCCAGCTTCTGCAGCTCACGCATGCGCGGCTCGAATTCGCCTTTCAGCTTGGCTGCAACGGCTTCACGCTGGGGCAGCTTTTGGAAGACTTCGCCCATATCAACCACGGCGATCTTGGTCTCAGCGAAGGCAGAACCCATGCCGGCAGCCATCAGTGCAAAGCTCAAACCAGCTACTTTCAACGCTTTATTCACACTTACTCCTTGTTCCCTCATGGCGAGGGCTACCTGATTTACCCGATTATGCAAGCGGCATTGACACCGTCTTGTTACCTGGTGAGGCACGCATACCGCGCGTCCCATCATTGAAGACCCCCACCGCATGGGTGGGGGCGATATTCTGCTTAGAAAGTACGACCGATGTTGAAGGAGAAGACTTCGGTACGATCCCCTTCGTATTTCTTGATTGGCTTGGCCAGGGCGAACACCAGCGGTCCCATCGGTGAGAGCCACTGCAAGGAGACACCTGCAGAGACACGGATATTACCCGGATTGGAGTAGTCCTGACTCAAATAGTTGCAATCCGAACCGGCAGCACAGGGGTAGGCACCATTGGCAAAATCGGTGCTCCAGACGGTACCCGCATCAACAAATGCCGTGGTCCGGATCTGCGGACGATAGGTCTCGGAGACGAACGGGGTCGGGAAGACCAGTTCGAACGAGGCCACCGCCAGTGCGTTACCACCCACCGAGGTGTCGGAACCTTCGTAATAACCGGTCTCGCATGGCTGATTGCCGGTACAGCTGCCAGAGCCCGGCTTGTTGTAAGTTTTGTAGATGGCCTTGGGACCAATGGTATTGCTCTTGAAGCCACGTACCGTATCGAAACCACCGGCATAGTAGTTCTCGAAAAACGGCAGCATGCTGTCATCACCATAACCATTGCCGTAGGAGACCCGCCCCTTGCCGATCACTACCCAGCTGTGATCTGCATCAAGCGGGAAGTAGTGGGCATCTTCGGCGGAGAGCTTGTAGTACTGCAACTCCATGCCCGGCACGGTCACCTTGGCGTTGATACGCTGACGATCACCAGAGGTCGGGAACATCCCCTTGTTCAGGGTGGAACGGGTCCAGCCTGCAGTCATATCGACGGTGACGAAGTCGAGGTTGGAGCCGTCCTGGGAGTAAATATTCCAGAACTGATCCATCTGCACCGACTGGCGATTATCGTTCCACTGATCCCAGCAGTAGGTGTTGCCATTGGTATCCGGGTTGTCTTTCAGACACTCCTGATAGTTCTGGGCATTGAACGACGGGCGGCTCAGTTTGGTACTCTCGATACCGGTACTGAAGTCAAGTCGATTGAACTCGTTGACCGGGAAGCCACTGGAGAGACGGAAACCGATGGTTTCGTTCTCGTAATCGACAATATCGGCGTCATCGGCACGGAACTGGTTGTAGTAGAGTCGCCCACCCAGGCTAACGCCGTCCACAGTGAAGTAGGGATCGTTGTAGCTCAGATCAACGTTCTTGGAGTAGTCGTTGGTACTGGCGTTGATGGAGACCGTCTTCCCGGTCCCCATAAAGTTATTCTGAGAGATCCCCGCCTGCAGGCTTAGACCCGATTCGGTACCGTAACCGATACCGGCGTTGATGGAACCTGCAGGCTGCTCCTTGACCTTGAAGTCGAGATCAACCAGGTCATCGTTGCCCGGCACCCGCTTGGTGTCCACTTCGACGCTCTCGAAGTAGCCAAGGCGATTGAGGCGGCTCTTGGACTGTTCGATGTTGTCGGAGGAGAGCCAGGTGCCCTCCATCTGGCGCATCTCGCGACGCAGCACCTGATCCTCAGTGGTGGCGTTACCGCTGAAGTTGATGTTGCGCACATAGACACGGGGGCCAGGCTCTACGTTGACGATCAGCTCAACTTCCTTGGTCTTGTCATTGACCTGCGGGAAGGTGACCACTTTCGGATAGGCGTAGCCGTAACGACCAAGGAACTTGGAGAGCACTTCTTCGGTGTGAGTCACCTGGCTGGCGGAGTAGGTGCTGCCAGCAGCGATCGGGATCAACCCCTTCATCTCGCCACCGCGATCAATCAGGTCGCCCTTGAGCTGGACACCGGAGACCTTGTACTGATCCCCTTCCTTGATGTTGAGGGTGACATAGACTCCCTTCTTGTCCGGGGTCATGGAGACCTGGGTGGACTCCTGCTGGAAGCGGATGTAGCCGCGATCCATGTAGTAGGAGCGCAGCGTTTCGATATCACCGGCCAGCTTCTGCTTCTGGTAACGCTGATCGGCGGTGAAGTTCCACCAGGGTACTTCGTCACGGAGGGAGAGTTGGGCCAGCAGCTTCTCTTCCGGGAAGACGCTATTGCCGACGATGTTGATCTGCTGGATTTTTGCAGCCTGACCTTCGACAAAGGTAAACTTCAGATCAACCCGGTTGCGCGGCAACGGGGTGACAATGGCCTTGACCTTGGCAGAGTATTTACCCACGCCATAGTAGAAATCTTCCAACCCCTTTTCGAGGGAGGTCAGTACGGTGCGATCCAGCGGGTCGCCGACACGGATACCGGAAGACTCCAGACTCTGGGTCAGTTGTTCTTCCTTGATATCCTTGTTGCCAGAAAATTCGATGCTGGAGATGGTCGGACGCTCCTTGACCATCACCTGCAGCACCTGGCCGTCACGGTAAACCTTCACATCCTCAAAGTTGCCCGAGGCGTAAAGCTTCTTGATGGCACTGGCCAGCGCCACGGAGTCGACAGTATCACCGACCCGGATCGGCAGGTTCAACAGTGCGGCCCCCAGGGTCACCCGTTGCAAACCGTCGACCTGGATATCTTGCACCACAAAAGAGGCAGGGGCCGCCTGGGCCAGGAAACTGGCACCCAGCAGGCAACTCAACACCAATGCTTTTTTAACAGCCATTTTGTTCTTATGTGTCCTTGTTGATGCTCTGGCCTCAGAGGCGAGCGAAATCGTTAAACAGCGCAATGCCCATCAATAACATCAGAATGGCGGCACCGATCCTGAAACCCACTTCCTGTATTTTCTCTGAGACCGGCTTGCCGGTGACTGCTTCGATAAGGAAATAGACCAGATGGCCACCGTCCAGCACCGGTAGGGGAAACAAATTGATGATCCCCAGGTTGACGCTGATCAGCGCCAGAAAACTCAAGAAATAGACCAGACCATAGTCGGCACTGCTACCAGCACCCTTGGCTATCGAGATAGGGCCGCTCAGGTTGTCTAGCGACACTATGCCAGCTACCAGCTTGCCGATCATGTCAAAGGTGAGCGTGATCAGGCTCCAGGTCTTGTCGGCCCCCTGCCACAGCGCTTGCAAAGGCCCATACTGTAACAGAATTCGATATTCATCCGGTAATGGAACCAGTTGCGGCGAGAGACCGACGAATCCAACCAGCTTACCCTGCACCTTGCGACTATCCGGGGTCAGAGTCACGTTGAGATCACTGTTGTTGCGCTCAACCACCACTTGCAGAGGTTCGCCCGGTGCCTGCTGCACCAGCTCGACAAACTGGGTCCAGGCGGTGATTGGCTGATCGCCGACCTGTTTGATACGGTCACCAACCTGCAGCCCCGCCTTTTCACTGGCACTCTTGGCCACCACGGCAGCCACGACTGGCAGCACTTTACCACTCAGGGGAACGATCCCCAGACTCCCGATGGGCGACTCTTTATCCGGATCGAAGGTCCAGCCGGTCAGCGACAAGGTTTTGTCAGTGGCATAGCTGGTATTGGGCGCTTGCACCTTGAGGGTGACTGCATCGTCACCCAAATGGCTGATAAGGGCGTAGGTGACGCTCTCCCAGTCACCAGTCTGTTCATCGCCGACCCCGACAATCTCCATCCCGGGCAGCACACCCGCCTCGGCCACGATGGATGCCGGACGCACTTCACCTATCACCGGCTTGACGCTTGGCACCCCGATGATAAACATCAACCAGAGGGCAACCAGAGCAAACACGAAGTTGGCCATGGGACCGGCAGCCACGATTGCCATCCGCGCCCAGACACTCTTGTGATTGAAAGCGTACTGCTCGTCACCGGGCTTGAGCTCGTCCACCCGGCCGTCCAGCATCTTGACGTAACCGCCGAGGGGGATCAGGGCCAGCACGTACTCGGTGCCATCCTTGCCCATCCGGCGCCAGATGGCCTTGCCAAAACCGATGGAGAAACGCTCAACCTTGACGCCACAACGACGGGCCACCCAGAAGTGGCCAAACTCGTGCACTGCGACCAGCAGGCCCAGCGCAACGACAAAGGCGCCGATATTCCACAACACACCACCCATCAGCCAAGCTCCTCAATCAAAGTGTGAGCACGGGCTCTTGCCGCACCGTCCAGGGCAAACAGATCATCGAGCGAGCCGACGGCGCTGCTCTCCAGCGCCAGCATCACAGCCTCGTTGATCCGGGCAATATCCATAAAGCCGATGCGCCCGGCCAGGAAGGCGGCAACCGCCTCCTCGTTGGCTGCATTGAGCGCAGTGGTCGCCGCTTGTCCCTTCTGGCAGGCATTGATGGCCAGCGCCAGACAGGGGTAGCGTTCGTAATCAGGCCGGATAAAGCTGAACTCTCCGACACTGAAGAAATCCAAAGGTTCCACACTGGAGGGGATGCGATTGGGATAAGCCAGCGCATGAGCGATGGGGGTACACATATCCGGATTGCCAAGCTGGGCCAGCACGGAGCCATCCTTATACTGCACCATGGAGTGGATCACAGACTGCGGGTGGATCACCACCTGGATCTGCTCGGGGGCCGCATTGAACAACCAGCGCGCCTCGATGTACTCCAGACCCTTATTGATCATGGTGGCGGAGTCGACCGAAATCTTGGCCCCCATCGACCAGTTGGGATGCGCGATGGCTTGCGCCGGCGTCACCTTGGCCAGCTCGCTGATCTCGGTGTAACGGAACGGGCCGCCGGAACCGGTAAGCAAAATCTTGCTGATCCCTGCCGCCGCCAGATCGCAAAAGCCGGGCTGACGCTGCACAGCGGTCGGCAAACACTGGAAGATGGCATTGTGCTCGCTGTCGATGGGCAGCAGCTCGGCGCCATGCTCGCGCACGGCCTCCATGAAGAAAGCACCGGACATTACCAGCGCCTCCTTGTTGGCCAACAGAATGCGCTTGCCGGCGCGCACCGCAGCCATGGTCGGGGCCAGGCCTGCCGCACCAACGATGGCTGCCATCACGCTATGGGCATCGGGATGAGCGGCTACTTCGCACAGTGCTTGAGCACCACAAAGCACTCGGGTGGCACTGCCGTGCGCTTTCAGGCGGACAGTCAGTTCACGGGCGGCATCCTCATCGACCATCACGGCAAAACGGGGAGAGAATTCGAGGCTGTCCCGCAACATGGCATTCACGTTGCGGGCAGCGGTCAACGCCAGCACTTGCCAACTGCCCGGATTGTGGCGCAGCACCTTCAGGGTACTCTGACCGATGGAGCCGGAAGCCCCCAGAATAACCAGGTTGCGCATCAAAACTCCTGACTGAGTAGCAGATAACTGAGGAGAAACACTGGCAGAGCAGCAGTCAGACTATCAATCCGATCTAGCACCCCACCATGACCTGGCAGCAGGGTGCCGGAGTCCTTGATTCCCGCTTCACGCTTGAACATGCTTTCGGTCAGATCGCCGAGTACCGAAGCAAGCACCGCCAGCAAGGAGCAGAACAGCACGATAACCATCTTGGCAGGAACAAACCCCATCCACCAGGTGACGCCGATGGCCAGCAGGCTGGCGGTAAAGAGCCCACCGCACATCCCTTCAATGGTTTTGCCCGGACTGACGGCCGGTGCCAGCTTGTGTTTACCAAACGCCCTGCCAAAAAAATACGCGCCAGAATCTGCCGCCCAGACCAGCCCCATGACGAAGAGCAGGATCCAGGCTCCCATCATGGGGTCATGGTAAAAGTTGTAACCACGAATGGCGACCAGCGACCAGAAGAAGGGAACCAGGGTCACCAGACCAAACAGGGACTTGAGCCAGATTGACTCCTTCCACAGCTTGGCGCTCTGGGGATAGCGCAGCACCAGCAGCAGACCCAGCAGCCACCAGCTTACCGCGGTCCAGAGCACGCCCATCACCAGCGGATGCAGATGGGGAGTCCAGAGCTGCTCCACCGGCAACCAGAACAGGCTTGCCCCGAGCAACAGGCAGAATACGATGGGTAACCATTGTTGCGGGGCGGCAGAGACAAAGCCGCTCCATTCACGGCTGGCCAGCAAAAAGACCAGCGCAGCCAACAGGGCAAAAAACTTCAATGGCAGAAAGAAAAGCGCCCCCAATACCAGGGGGATCAACATCAAAGCAGTAATAATTCGTTGTTTTAGCAAAAGAAACCTCTCTCTTGGGAGCGGGGTTTAGCCGGTCTGCTGCTCGGCGATCAATTCCCGGATCTGTTCACCCGTGCAGCCGAAGCGGCGTTCGCGGGCAACAAAGGAGGCAACGGCCTCACTGAACTCGGCCTCGTTGAAATCGGGCCACAACACCGGGGTAAAGTAGAGCTCGGCATAGGCGAGCTGCCATAATACAAAGTTGCTGATGCGATGGTCACCACCGGTGCGGATCAACAGGTCCACGGGTGGCAGATCGGCCATGCAAACCTCGCGGGTCAACATGGATTCATCAATGTCGTCAGCGGCCAGTTCACCGGCCGCCACTGCTTTAGCCAGCTTGCGGGCAGCCTGAGCGATATCCCACTGGCCACCATAGTTGGCCGCAATATTCAGGGTCAATCCCTTGTTATTGGCGGTCAAGGCTTCTGCCTTGGCAATTTTGGCCTGCAACCGCTCACTGAAGCGAGCAGTATCGCCAATTACCTTGAGCCGGATCCCGTGACTGTGAAGTTTGTTCACCTCACGGCCCAGCACGGTAACGAACAGTTCCATCAAAGCGCTGACCTCCCCTTCCGGGCGGCGCCAGTTCTCGCTGGAGAATGCAAACAGGGTCAATGCCTCGATTTTGGCGCGCGCAGCAAAGGTAACGGCCTCGCGCACTGACTTGACGCCAGCCTTATGACCATAAACCCGCATCTTGCCACGGTTCTGTGCCCAGCGACCATTGCCATCCATGATGATGGCGACGTGACGGGGTAAAGACGAGTTGGCACAATCACCCAACGCAGCCAAAAGCGACATGGTTTTCTCCCACAAAGACAAAAGCGCCGTGCAGGGGCACTACACGGCGCTCGTAATATACCTTTCAGGCGCTTAGATTTCCATTAGCTCCTTCTCCTTTGCAGCAAGGGCCTCATCGACCAGCTTGATGTAGGAGTCAGTCAGTTTCTGGATCTCTTCCTGGGCGCGACGGTCATCGTCTTCTGAGATCTCTTTCTCTTTCAGCAGCGCTTTCAGATCAGCGTTGGCATCGCGGCGAATGTTGCGCACGGCAACACGGGCATTTTCTGCTTCACCACGCACAACCTTGGTCAGGTCACGGCGACGCTCTTCAGTCAGCGGCGGCAGCGGCACCCGCAGGGACTGGCCATTGCTGGAGGGGTTCAGGCCCAGATCGGAGGTCAGGATCGCCTTCTCGACCGCCTGGATCATGGAACGGTCAAAGACGGAGATGGAGAGGGTGCGAGAATCTTCAGCCACGACGTTGGCCAACTGTTTCAGCGGAGTGGCCGCACCGTAGTACTCAACCTGGATGCCGTCGAGCAGGCTCGGGTGAGCACGGCCAGTACGGATCTTGGACATCTGGGTCTTGAGTGACTCGACACTCTTGCCCATGCGCTCCTTGGCGTCGTTTTTAATCTCGTTGATCACAGCGGTTTTCCTTTTGGCGAACGAGCCGCCATGCGGCTCGCATCTATTTTATTTGCTGACGTAATGGATCAGGGTACCTTCCGGCTCACCCATGATAACCCGGCGCAGGGCGCCCGGCTTGTTCATGTTGAACACGCGGATCGGCAGATCGTGGTCACGTGCCAGAGTAAAGGCAGCAAGATCCATCACCTTGAGCTCTTTTTCAAGAACTTCATCATAACTCAATTCGTGGTACAGGACGGCATCCGGATTTTTGACCGGATCCTCGTTGTATACACCATCTACCTTGGTGGCTTTCAGCACCACGTCGGCTTCGATCTCGATCCCGCGCAGGCAGGCTGCCGAGTCGGTAGTAAAGAAGGGATTGCCAGTACCGGCAGAGAAGATCACTACCTTGCCAGCACGCAGCTGGCTGATTGCCTCGGCCCAACTGTAGGAGTCACAGACCCCCTGGAGGGAGATAGCAGACATCAGACGGGCATTCACATAAGCACGATGCAGGGCATCACGCATGGCCAGACCGTTCATCACGGTTGCCAGCATACCCATGTGGTCGCCCACCACGCGGTTCATGCCCGCCTTGGCAAGACCGGCACCACGGAACAGGTTGCCGCCACCGATGACCAGACCGACCTGAACACCCAGCTCAACCAGCTCTTTGATCTCTTGGGCCATCCGCTCCAGCACTGCCGGATCAATGCCGAAACCCTCGGATCCTTGCAGGGCTTCACCACTCAACTTCAGAAGAACACGTCTGTATGCAGGTTTGGGATTGGTACTCATGTCACTGATTCCTGGTCATATAAAGACCGCGACATAAGTCGCGGTCTGGGGAAACGGAAAAACCGGTTCGATTAGGCCTTTTGAGCGGCCGCGATTTGAGCTGCAACTTCAGCAGCGAAATCGGTCTCTTGCTTCTCGATGCCCTCGCCCACTTCGAAACGGGTGAAGGAGACAACGTCAGCGCCTTCTTTCTTCAGCAGCTCGGCAACAGTCATGGAAGGATCTTTCACGAACGGCTGACCAGTCAGGGAAACCTCACCGGTAAACTTCTTCATGCGACCTTCAACCATCTTCTCGGCGATCTCTTTCGGCTTGCCGGAGTTGATGGCGATGTCGATCTGGATTTCGCGCTCTTTGGCAACGACTTCAGCAGATACGTCTTCAGGCTTGACGAATTGCGGGCTGTTGGCAGCAACGTGCATGGCCAGATCTTTAGCCAGTTCGTCGGAACCACCGGTCAGCTTGGTGATAACACCGATGCGGGAACCGTGAACGTAGGTGCCCAGGTTGTCACCTTCAACCAGCATCACGCGACGCAGGTTCATGTTCTCACCGATCTTGGCGATCAGGTTGGTGATGGTCAGCTCGACGGATTCGCCGTTGCCGAAATCAGCGGCTTTCAGCGCGTCAACATCAGCGATCTTCTGGGTAGCAGCGATCTCGACGATCTTCTGACCCATGGCCAGGAAACCGGCATCCTTGGAAACGAAGTCAGTCTCGCAGTTCAGCTCGATCATGACAGCAACGTTGCCTTCGGTACGGGCGAAGATCACACCTTCAGCAGCGATACGGCCAGCTTTCTTGGCAGCTTTGGCCTGACCGGATTTACGCATGTTCTCGATGGCCAGCTCGATATCGCCGTTGGCCTCTTCCAGTGCTTTTTTGCAATCCATCATGCCAGCGGCGGTGCGCTCGCGCAGTTCTTTTACCAGGGCGGCAGAAATGTTTGCCATGTCCAGTATCCTCGGTCTTGAATTGACAAGAAACAGGGGCCACAAGGGCCCCTGCTAACCAATTACATCAGCTTGGTTAATAAGGGCTTTGCAGACCTTATCAATTACTCAGCTTCAACGAAGCCATCTTGTTCGGCTTGAACAACGATGTCCTGCTCGCGAGCTTCCAGTACGGTGTCAGCAGCAGCATTCAGGTACAGCTGTACGGCACGGATAGCGTCGTCGTTACCCGGGATGACATAGTCAACGCCGTCCGGGTTGGAGTTGGTATCAACGATGGAAACTACCGGGATACCCAGGTTGTTGGCTTCTTTGATAGCGATGTGCTCGTGGTCTGCATCGACAACGAACAGAACATCAGGCAGGCCGCCCATGTTCTTGATACCACCCAGGCTCTTCTCCAGCTTTTCCATTTCGCGAGTACGCATCAGCGCCTCTTTCTTGGTCAGCTTGTCGAAGGTACCGTCCTGGCTCTGGGTTTCCAGATCTTTCAGGCGCTTGATGGACTGACGAACGGTTTTCCAGTTGGTCAGCATGCCGCCCAGCCAGCGGTGGTTAACATAGAACTGGTCGCAACGCTCAGCGGCTTCTTTTACGGCTTCAGACGCGGCACGCTTGGTACCTACGAACAGTACCTTGCCTTTCTTGGCAGCTACGGAGCTGATGAAGTTCATGGCATCGTCAAACATCGGAACGGTTTTTTCCAGGTTGATGATGTGAACTTTGCTGCGGGCACCGAAGATGTAGGATTTCATTTTCGGGTTCCAGTAACGAGTCTGGTGACCGAAGTGAACGCCGGCTTGCAGCATGTCGCGCATAGAAACTTTAGCCATTTTATACCTCTGTATTGGGGTTAGGCCTCCACACATCCCATATAACCGACCCGTTAAGGCACCCCGGCATATGTGTCGATGTGTGTGTGTTGTTTAAGTAAGGGTGATGAAATGGTGGACGCAAGTTCCCCATTCCGGCGCGCTTTATACCATAACTTTGTTCCGGACACCACCGGCCGACACTCTAAACAGGTGTAAATCTGGATCCCTCCAAAGGAGGTTGCGACTGCCATTTGACGCTGTGATGACAATCACACTGGAAGTACGCGGGGGTTGCGGATAAAATTTTGACCTGATTGCAAACGCATCTATTTTTCATTACCTGTCCTGTCCGCCCTCGCAGGCCCAGCGGCAGGCCGCAAGAGAGATCCCATGTCCATTAAAATCAAGACACCGGAAGAGATTGAAAAGATGCGCGTTGCCGGCCAATTGGCCGCCGATGTGCTGGTCATGATTGCGCCCCACGTCAAAGCTGGCGTCACCACTGACGAACTGAACACCCTTTGCCACAACTACATCGTCGATGTGCAGCAGGCAATCCCGGCTCCACTCAACTACCACGGTTTCCCGAAATCCATCTGCACCTCGGTGAACGATGTGATCTGCCACGGCATCCCGAACCACAAGAAGTTGCGTGATGGCGACATCATCAACCTCGACATCACCGTCATCAAGGATGGCTACCACGGCGACACCTCCGCCATGTTCATCGTGGGCGAGACCACCCCGCTGCGCCGTCAGCTCTGCAAGGTTGCGCAAGAGAGCCTCTACGCCGCCATCAAGAAGGTGCGTCCGGGCGCCTGTATTACCGAGATTGGCGCCGTAATCCAGCCCATCGTCGAGAAGGCAGGTTTCTCCGTGGTGCGTGACTACTGCGGTCACGGCATCGGAGCCGAGTTCCACGAAGAGCCGCAGATCCTCCACTACCGCAACAGCGGCAAGCAGGAGCTGAAAGCGGGCATGTGCTTCACTATCGAGCCGATGGTCAACAGCAAAAAGTACCACTGCAAGGTCAATCCGAAGGATGGCTGGACCGTGACTACCAAGGATGGCGGCGACTCCGCCCAGTGGGAACACACCCTGCTGGTGACCGAGGATGGTTGCGAGGTGCTCACCCTGCGCCCGGACGACACTATCGACCGCTTCATCAAACACAGCTAACATCGAACCCCGGCCCTTGTGAAAAGCGCCGGGGTTTTTACTGCCTGTTTCAGCCAGATGCCTGCCACTTTGTGTGTGAGATGCCATGGACGCCAGCCTGCTTTCCCCTCATCTGTTACCCGACGACCAACTCACCCGCGATAACTGCAAAGAGTACCTGAGTCGCTTTCTCGGCTGGCTGCATGCCCGTTTTGATGCCGGTGACAACATCATCGAGCTGGTCGCTACCCGCTCCGAATATATGGATCAGCTACTCTGCCGGTTGTGGCAGAAGTTTGGCTTCGACAAGAGTGACCTCACCCTCATCGCGGTGGGCGGTTATGGCCGCGGCGAGCTGCACCCCCACTCCGATATCGACCTGCTGATCCTCTATGACGGCGACGAACTGGACGAAGTGTTGGGACTACGCATTGGCGAGTTCATCACCCTGTTGTGGGATCTCAAGCTGGAGGTGGGTCAGGCGGTGCGCAACGTGGCGGAGTGCATCGAGCAGGGCAAGGCCGACATCACGGTCGCCACTAACCTCATTGAGGCGCGCTACATCACCGGCCGCAAGGAGGGATTCCTGCAGCTCAAGGAGGCGACCGGCCCCCAGCACTTTTGGCCGAGCGAAGCCTTCTTTCGCGCCAAGCGCCAGGAGCAGGCGGAGCGGCACCAGCAGTTTCTCGGTACCGCCTACAAGCTGGAGCCGGATCTCAAGTGCAATCCGGGCGGCCTGCGCGATATTCAAACCCTCGCCTGGGTCGCCCGTCGCCACTTCGGTGCCACCACATTGTTCGAGATGACCAGTCACGGCTTTCTCAACCGTGCCGAGTACCGCGAGCTGCTCGACTGCCAAAATTTCCTCTGGAAGGTGCGCTTTGCCCTGCATATGGCCATCAACAAGGGGGATAACCGCCTGCTGTTCGATCGCCAGCGCACCGTAGCCCAGATGTTGGGCTTCGAGGGGGAAGGCAACACCCCGGTCGAGCAGATGATGAAGCGCTTCTACCAGACGGTACGGCGGGTCTCCGAGCTCAACGAGATGCTGCTGCAGCTGTTTGACGAAGCGATCCTCGGCAACACCGCCATGGATGTACGCCGCCTCTCCAATGAGTTCCAGCTCCGTGGCCGCCTCATCGATGCGGTGGATGCGGAGCTGTTTACCCGTGAACCGGCCGCCATCCTGCGCCTTTTTTATCAGATGGCCCAGCATCCCGAGATTGCGGGCATCCACTCGGCCACCCTGCGCCAACTGCGCGAGGCGCGCCGCAAACTGAACTGCTGGTTGCAGGAGTTGCCCGACTGCCGTCGCCTGTTTATGGCGCTGCTGCGCCACCCAAACGGCATCGGGCTGCCGCTCACCCTGATGCACAAGTACGGCATTCTGGCGGCCTATCTGCCGCAATGGAACCTCATCGTCGGCCAGATGCAGTTCGACATGTTCCACGCCTACACGGTGGATGAGCACACCCACCGGCTGCTCAAGAATATTCACGGCTTTCCCAACCCGGCCAACCGCCAGAGCCACCCGCTCTGCCACGAGGTGTTCACACGACTGCGCAAACCGGAGCTGCTCAGCATCGCTGCCCTGTTCCACGATATCGCCAAGGGGCGGCGTGGCGATCACTCCGAACTTGGCGCCGTCGATGCACTGGAGTTCTGCCAACAGCATGGCCTCGATCGCTACGAGAGCCGACTGGTCGCTTGGCTTGTGCGCCACCACCTGCTGATGTCGGTCACCGCCCAGCGCCGCGACATCTACGACCCCGAGGTGGTCACCGACTTTGCCCAGAAGGTACGGGACGAGCAGCACCTCGACCTGCTCTACTGCCTTACCGTGGCCGATATCTGCGCCACCAACGACACCCTGTGGAACGACTGGAAGGGCACCCTGCTGCGGGAGCTCTACTTCGCGACCCAGAAGGCGCTGCGCCAGGGGTTGGAGAACCCGCCCGACATGCGGCTGCGCATTCGCGAAAACCAGCGTCAGGCCAAGCAACTGCTGGCGCAACGGGATGTATCGGAAGAGGCGATCAATCAGCTCTGGGGCGATTTCAAAGCCGACTACTTCCTGCGCCACAGCCCGGAGCAGATCGCCTGGCACTGCCGCCACATCATCGAGCATGGCGACAACCCGGCGCCGCTGGTGCTGATCGGCAAACACCCGACCCGCGGTGGCAGCGAAGTGTTTATCTACTGCCGCGATACCCCGAATCTGTTTGCCACCGTCGCCTCGGCGCTGGATCAGAAGAACCTCAACATCCACGACGCCCAGATCATGAACTCGCGCAGCAACTTCGTGCTCGATACCTTTGTGGTGCTTGAGCCCAATGGCGAACCCATCAGTCCCAACCGCACCGCTACCATCAAGAAGGCGCTGGAGAAAGCGCTGCAGGAGCCGGGCAAGCTGGTACTGCGCAACAAGCCGCTGTCACGGCGCCACCGCCAGTTCAGCGTGCCAACCCGGGTCGTTTTTCTGCCGCACAAGGGGGAGAGCCGCCACACCCTGATGGAGCTGACCGCCCTCGATACTCCCGGTCTGCTGGCGCGGATCGGCGCGGTATTCCAGCAGTGTGGCCTGTCGCTGCACGCCGCCAAGATCGCCACCTTTGGCGAACGGGTCGAGGACTTTTTCAGTCTGACCAGCCTCGATGGCGAGCCATTGACACCGGAGCAACAACTGCAGCTGGAAGAGCGGCTGGTGCATCAGCTCAATCCGCAGCAATTTGCTATGGAGTGAGTGCGTTCTGATTCAAAAGAGGCTGTTTTCACCTCCATTTTCCCATACCAAACAAATGGTTGGCTGAGAAATATGAAAGAAATGGTCGCTGGCCGGAAGAATTCCGGTCAGCCACTTAAAAACAGTCGGAAAAGTGTGATACAACAAACAGAATTTTTTAAAGGAAACCTGTCATGACCGAGTTGCAACAGATCATTGAAGCGGCCTTCGAGCGCCGCGACACCATTACCCCGAGCACTGTGGACAGCGCTACCAAATCCGCCATCCTGCAAGTCATCGAGCTGCTGGACTCCGGCAAGGCCCGGGTTGCCGAGAAGATCGCCGGTGAGTGGGTTGTTCATCAGTGGCTGAAGAAGGCGGTACTGCTCTCGTTCCGTATCAACGACAACGGCATCATCAAGGGCGACGACGCCCAATATTACGACAAGGTTCCCCTCAAGTTCTCCAACTACACCGAAGAGCAGTTCAAGGCTGCCGGTGTACGCGTGGTACCGCCGGCGACCGCTCGCAAAGGCTCCTTCATCGCGCCCAACACTGTGCTGATGCCCTCCTACGTCAACATCGGCGCCTACGTTGACGAAGGCACCATGGTCGACACCTGGGCCACCGTGGGCTCCTGCGCCCAGATCGGTAAAAACGTGCACCTTTCCGGCGGCGTCGGCATTGGTGGCGTATTGGAGCCGCTGCAGGCAAACCCCACCATCATCGAAGACAACTGCTTTATCGGTGCTCGCTCCGAAGTGGTTGAAGGGGTGATCGTCGAGGAAGGTTCCGTCATCTCCATGGGCGTCTTCATCGGCCAGTCCACCCGAATCTATGACCGCGAAACCGGCGAGATCCACTACGGCCGCGTACCGGCTGGCTCCGTAGTCGTCTCCGGCTCCCTGCCATCCAAATGCGGCAAATACAGCCTCTACGCGGCGGTGATCGTCAAGAAGGTCGATGCCAAGACTCGCGCCAAAGTCGGCATCAACGCCCTGCTGCGCTCCATCGACGAGTAATCAGCATTGCTGTGATGAAAAAGGGCGCCTTATGGCGCCCTTTTGATTTTGGCGCCCCTGTCACATGCAAGCCATGAGGCATCGGTTAAGATGGATGGGACAGGATCGTTTCAAACCGAGGAAGCCTGATGTACGAGAATCTCAAGAGCCTGGGGATCCAGGATCCCACCTCCGTCGACAGCTATACCCTGCGCCAGGAGGCCAACCACGACATCCTCAAGATCTACTTCAAGAAGCAGAAGGGCGAGTTCTTCGCCAAGAGTGTCAAATTCAAGTATCCCCGCCAGCGCAAGACCATGCTGGTCGACTCCGGTACCCATGAGTACAAGGATGTCACCGAGATCAACGCCAACCTCAAATACGTGGTAGATGAACTCGACAGCCTGACCCAGGGTATCCATCTGCAGGCCGATCCGGACATCAAACAGAAGATCCTGCGCGACCTGCGCCATCTGGAAAAAGTGGTGCAGAACAAGATCAGCGAAATCGAGCGGGATCTCGAGAAACTCTAGCCACACCGATTCGACAAAAGAGCGCCCTGGTGGCGCTCTTTTTATTACTGCAGCCTGCACTAACCAGCCGCCAAGTTACCGCCTCCGACGCAAGTCATTTACCAGCGGACAAAAAGAAGAGGGAGGCATGCGCCTCCCTCTTCCAGAACCTGATGTCAGGCAACTGAATTAGTTGCTCTTCATCCAGATATCCATATCGGTTTTCAGGTTGTCGGACTTGGTGCCAAAGATGGCTTGTACGCCAGAACCTGCTACAACCACACCGGCAGCACCCAGTTTCTTCAGACCAGCCTGGTCAACCTTGGCAACATCTTTCACACCAACACGCAGACGGGTGATGCAGGCATCCAGAGAAGCGATGTTCTCTTTACCACCGAAGGCGGCAACCAGAGCAGCAGACATCTCGTCTTTGCCTTGGCCAACAGCCTCTTCAGCAGTCTCGTCTTCACGACCCGGGGTTTTCAGGTTCATGGCACGGATAACGAAGCTGAATACGACGTAGTAGATAGCCGCGTAAACCAGACCCAGACCAACCAGCAGCAGCATGTTGTCGGCACGCGGTGATTGCACCACGAAGTCGATGAAGCCGTTGGAGAAGGTGTGACCGTGTACGATACCCAGAGAGTTGGTCAGCACATAAGCCAGACCAGCCAGTACAGCGTGGATTGCGTACAGAACCGGAGCGATGAACAGGAAGGAGAACTCGATCGGCTCGGTGATACCGGTCAGGAAAGAGGTCAGGGCTGCAGAGGCCATGATACCAACGATCTTGGCGCGGTTTTCCGGCTTGGCAGCGTGAGCAATGGCGAACGCAGCAGCAGGCAGACCGAACATTTTGAACAGGTAGCCACCAGCCAGCTGACCAAAACCGTTACCGGCAGCGCGGGACGCGTCATCAGCAGTCAGGAAGCAGGTCATGATACCGTGAACAGTTTCACCGGCACCGTTGACGCAGGTACCAGCCTGATAGAAGAACGGTACGTTCCAGATGTGGTGCAGACCGAACGGGATCAGGGAGCGCTCAACCACGCCGTAGATACCGAAGGCCAGTACCGGGTTCTGGTTGGCAGCCCAGTCAGAGAAGGCACCGATGGCGCCACCCACTGGCGGCCAAATCACGGACAGGATCACACCCAGACCGATGGAGAGGAAACCGGTGATGATGGGTACGGCACGTTTGCCCGCGAAGAAGCCCAGGTACTCTGGCAGCTGGATCTTGTAGAAACGGTTGAACGCCCAGGCAGCGATACCACCGGCCAGGATACCACCCAGCACGCCGGTTTCGATGGTTTCAACACCCATCACAGGTGCCATGACCTTCAGGGTTGCGACCATGATGCCATAGCCAACGATGGCTGACAGACCGGATACACCGTCGTTATTGGTAAAGCCAAGAGCAACACCCACTGCGAACAGCAGGGCCATCTGGCCAAATACAGAACCACCGGCTTGCTCCATCAATTGGGAGACAATTTCCGGCATCCAGCTGAAGTGGGCAGCACCCACCCCCAGCAGAATACCTGCGACTGGCAAGACTGATACTGGCAGCATCAGCGCCTTACCAACCTTTTGCAGATTAGAGAAAGCATTTTTGAACATTGTGTGCGCTCCTGAATGGATTGTCGTCCCTGAACGATCTATCTGGATGAAATAAGCACTGATTCATTCAGATATCTTCGAGTCGGGCTTGTTTATTTTGACCATCAGAATATAACCCAGCGGGTCATAAATTGCTGCTTTCGAAGACGGGGGAATATTGAATTTGGAGGGAAGATCACAACTTGTTTAGCGGCTAAAAAGCTCATCCAATGTGAGTTAATAATCTGCATTATCACTCTATTATAAAAACATATAAATAGCAGTTTCACTTTGTATTTTAATAATGCCATTTATATCAGATGGAAACCCATTGTAACTCAATGTAACGGCATGATTTTTATTTATTACAGTCTACCGATTAAAAAGGCCTCCAACAAGGGAGGCCTCAATAAATATATCTGACCAGCAAAGGGGCGTATTATTCTATTTTTGCGAGCGCTTGACCGCATCAATAAACACGCTTTTTGCCTTAGTTGAACCAGCCCGCTCGGCCTCGTTCACCAGCTTCATCGCCTTGTCGATATCCCCCGCCTTGACCGCTTTTTCGATCTGGCTCTGGTAGAAGGCTTCTGTTTCACTCAGCATGGCAGGAGCAGGTTTGGCTGCGACCGCAGCTGTTGCAGTTGTGGTAACGGCTGCAGTCGTCGCTATCGCGGCAACCTGCTGACCCTGGCTCATGGCCACCTTGTCGGCATATTCGGGTTTGAATACCGCTTCAAGGCCACTCCCACGGGCCATATCTTTGACTTTGATCTGCACCAAACCCCAAGGAGAGTGCGGGATCACAGGATCCTTGATATCAGGCTCAACGGTACCATTAGCACGGGCAAACGCTTTTGATGGATGCAGGATTGTTGTGCTGCCAGAGAGTTGGTCCGCAGGCGCATAGACGATCATGTATGTTTCGCTGGCCGGGTTGCCAGGCATGCTGCGGTCAACAAAGAGACGCCCTTCGATACGGTCGTTATCGAGCAGGTGAGCAGGCTGATAACTGAATACTGACTCACCCAGTACACGGGTCACCTTGAACTCGGCATCCAGCATAATGACCTTGGGCACCATCACGGTTTTGCTCACCTGTGATGCCAGGCTGATCGCCAGATTGCCGGTGTTGGTCGGCAGGCGATAAGCCGCAAAGTAACTCATTCCCTCATCAAACTGAAAAGTGGGTTGCTTGCCATCGATGGCAAGCAAGGTCTCACCTTCAGGCAAGGGGGCATAACTGAAATCTTTAAACGCCACACAGCAGCTTGAGGCTTTGGCCAACGCTTGCTTGGCTTGATCTGCATCGCTCAAGATCGAGCCATGTTCTTGCAGGGGAACAACCATGTTTCCGGCACAACCGGTTAATAGCGCAGTGATTACGGCTGCAATAGACATCTTTACCCGTTTCATTTTTCTGATCTCCATAATCCGGTGGCCGTGATCCGGCGAAACAAAACTGCCCCCATAAGGGGGCAGTCACTAACTTAACTTAAACTTTTGCTTACCACCAAGCTTCCGCTTGAACACCGAACTGGTAGGTGTCTTTGGAGGTATTGCCTTCGAAGACTTTCTTGTCTTCGTCGTTAGCCAGGTAGGAGGCGAACACACGAATTTCCGGACGGGCCCAGAAGCTGGAGCCAGCAGACCAGGCTTGAGCCAGAGTCAGCTTGTAGCCAGCATCTTTGTCTTCGCTGCCATTGGTAGACTTGTTGTTGTCCTTGAAGTAACCGCCTTCAAAGATGGTCTTGTTGAAGTCATCCCACTTGTACATCGGACGGATAACAGCAGACATAGTTTCATACTTGTCGTTGCCATCCCACATTTCGTTGCCTACACCGTAGACCAGCTGGTGACCCATCTCCCAGGAGTTGCCCATCGGCACCACACCCCAGTTGATGATACGGAAACCATCGGCACCGTCTTTCGCTTCAGCACCGTACCAGGAACCATCACCGTAGAAAGCCATGGTCTTGGAGTAACCTTCAGTACCGTATTGCAGCACGGTTTTGTTGAAACCGCCGAGGATGCCTGCGGTCAGTTCAGCAGTGAGCATCACGCCGTCTTGCGGATTCTTTTTCAGTGCTTTCTGATCGTTGGTCTCATTGACCAGAGCGTAATCCACGCCCAGCTCCAGGGACGCGTCGGTCCACAGCGGAATGCCGGCATAACGCAGATCCAGAGTATTGACGTTCAGATCTTCATTCTTCTGATAGGTCGGGTTACCGTTGGCATCCACACCGGTTTGGGTGTACTGGCCAAACACATCAGCAGCGCTGCGATCGTTACGTACCCATGCGAAAGAAACTTTACCCGGACCAGCCTGGATGCCTTCGATACCAGCACCAGCACCGGAGATGTTCCAGTAGTAGAAGTCGGAGATGTGGATGTCATGGCGTTGATAGTAACGCTTACCAGCCCACAAGGTTGCTTCAGGAGCAAAGTTCAGCAAACCTTTGGCTTGTACGTTGAACTGACGCAGAGCGAAGTCGGAATCACCATTGCACTGCTTGGCATCGAAGTTACAAACAGTACCGGTACCTTCCCAGTCATTTGAACCGTTGGAAGCCATGGCAAACATGGAATCAACATAGAAAGTCTTGCCATCTTTGTTGAACACTTCCTGACCCAGTTGCACTTCACCGTAGGTATCATTTTCGTTACCCAGACGGCCAACTTTATTGACGTTGTATTTAACCATGTCGCCGTCGCCGGAAACACCGACACCGGAACGGAAGTAACCGTGGAAATCTACGGCAAAGGCGGCTTGGGAAGCCAGGGCGGCAGTAACAGCTGCTGCAATCGGGAGCCACTTCATTTTCATTGTCATATTCCTTATTTCCCGCAGTGAGGAGTGTGATCCTGAATATTCAACGTTTTATCACCACGTAATCCTGTTGGTGATAATCGAGGTTGATTATAGGGAGCGTATTTCGCGACAAATATGAAGCGACTCACAAAATGGCGACAAATCGCTCGGCGAGCTATCGCGGCGACAATGACAAGTAAAGAAACGCCAAAACAGGAAATAAAAAACCAATAAATGAAGACAACCAGCAATGTGAACCAACCTGAAAGCGTTATCATTGATTAATTTGCGATAGAACCAAAGTCATTATTTTACGATCGGATGACAAAAACATGACTGAGATCGCTTTCAAGATTGAACTTTTATTTGGATGAGGGGTCTGTGGTGCGCTTGAAACCGTTACGATGAGGAAGTGCTAAAAAGGGAGAATACCCCTCAGTTACTATCGACAATAAACATGGGAAATATACTTACTGAATGAGATGGTTTTGTGCCAATAACAATCCCCTGCTGGTTAAGGAACAGGAGATTGATATGGCTCTATTTCAGAGAATATTCAGGGCTGAATATCCCACTTTTTCAACCAGCTGAGTGCCACCTGTTCGGGTTCATCGTGCACGGTCGCATCCAGTTCCAGCGGGGGAATCACTCGCGTGGCCCCCAGCTCTTGCAACAGGCCATCAAGCCGACGGCCTGCTCCGCAGAAGATTTCATAGCTGCTGTCACCCATGGCGATGAGGGCATAACGCAGTCCCTTGAGCCAGGGTGCCTTGTCAGCCAGCTCACTGGCAAAGGGCTGCAGATTGGGAGGAATGTCCCCCTGCCCGGTGGTGGCACTGACCAGCAATAAAAAACGGCCGGGGTCAATGTCCGCCAGCCGTGCTTCTTCGTGCAGAGAACAGTGATGCCCCTTGCGTTCCAGCTCATCTGCCAAGGTCTCGGCCACCAGCATGGCTGCGCCGTAGACAGTTCCTACCACGATATCGATCTGTGCCATTCTCTGCTCCCCGCGTGAGTCACTCTTTTAAGCAACTCTATCAGCAAGCTGGCGTCAGATGCCACCGGTTCAGGGCTGAGGATCAGGCGCTTAGTAGTCGCTCTCGCTGGCGGGCCAGCCCAGCTCGGCAAACAGGCGCAGCACATCCTGACCGAGCGGCGCCTGGATCCGCATCGGCACCTTGAGCACCGGATGGGTAAAGCTCAGGGTGCGGGCCACCAGCAGCAGCCGTTCGCAGCCAAAGTGCTCGCGAAAGAAACGGTTATGGCGCCCATCCCCGTGGGTGGTATCCCCGACAATGGGGTGGAACAGGTGATCCATATGGCGGCGCAGCTGATGCTTGCGGCCGGTCTTCGGGAACAATCTGACCAGGCTGTAACGACTGGTGGGGTGCTTCTTGGAGACTGCGTGGGGCAGCTCGACCTGATGCAGGCGACGGAAGGTGGTGACGGCATCCTGCGCCGGGCGATCCGGGTTGCTCATGGCATCGGCAATCTTGTCCAGCTGCTCCTTGAGTGGATAGTCGATCACCCCCTGCTCGGGCGCCCAGCCACGCACCAGTGCCAGGTACTCCTTGTGCACCTGACGTTGGGTAAAGGCTTCGGTCAGTGCGCGGGCAATCACCGGATCGAGCGCAAACAGCAGCACGCCGGAGGTGGGCCGGTCGAGGCGATGCACCGGATAGACGTGGCGACCACCGATGAGATCCCGGGTCATCTGCATGGCAAAGCGGGTCTCGCCCTTGTCGAGCCAGCTGCGATGCACCAGCAGACCGGAAGGCTTGTTGACCGCTACCAGCCACTCATCCTGATAGAGCAGGGTAAGCTTCAGGTCACTCTCTTCTCGGGTTTGCACTGGCATCATTGTTCGATCACTTTGCCGGAGAGCAGCAGATCGAAGCGGGCGATCAGGCGCAGCAGTGCTTCTGCCTCGGCCAGCTCTTCTTTATAGACTTCGCTGGCCATGGGATAGAGGGAGACACTGGTGGGCAGCGGCGCCTGCAACATCACCAGCTGCTCCATGCGCGGGATCAGCACGAACTGCAGCCACTGATCAAAGCTCAGGGTATCGACACAAAAAGGCAGGGTGCTTGCCAGGGCTTCGTCACCGGGATGGTCAGCTTGCCAGCGCTCAAGGCGCTGCAACTCGGCGGTGAGTTCCCCCAACAGGCCAGCTACCAGCAAATATTGATTCATCTCGCTATCTTCCTCATAACCACAGATTGATTTACCGACCCGACAGGATCAGTCAGGATGCAGATACATTCAGTCGCGTAGCACAGGCGGTTCAGCCACTTCATCGACATACACGGCAGCCAGTGCGGCCTGCTGCCGTTAAAAAAGGGCGATACTATACACCTCCGCCCGCATGCCTGCCATGTTGATATCTGCCGCAACGCGTGTCTGCTGCCACTGGCTATCCTCGGCAAGGGCCTTATAATCGGCCCGCATCACCATTAGCCGGATCTCACCATGTCTGCGACACCTACTGCCATCAATACCTTGACCGAATTTCTGACTCAGGCTGGCACCCAGTTCCAGCTATTTGACATGGGCCGCCAGGTGCGCCCACTGGCAAGCGATACCTTTGTCCGCATCGAGCAGCAGCAGGAGCCCTACCCCTGGCCGCTGCAACAGCATGCCTGGCTCGGTGTGCACTTCTTCCAGCCGAGCGAGTCTCGCCACTACCTCTGGTTCCTCAAATTCGCCCTCGATGAGCGCGGCCTGCTGATGTCAAACGGCCCCAAGCTGTTCATGGATCAGGTGGTAGAGACCCTGGGCTACAAGCTCACCGGCGATCTGGACGAGGAAAAAGCCCAGCGCTTGGCCGACAATCCCTACACCTTCCGTCCGGCGGAGGCCAAGATGGCCAGTCTGCACGCCAAGCTGGCGCGCCAGCTGGAACAGGCCCCTTCTGCCTATTACGATGCCCTCTGCCACTATCTGGCCGCACCAAACGACACCGGTTGGCAGACACTGGGTCTGCAGGGCTTTGCCGATCTGGCGGAGCGACTCCATGATGAGCGTAATCTGGCGCTGATCTGCAAGGCGCTGCCCAAACTGCCGCAAGAGCCGCTCTACGCCCTCTGCCAGAGCCTTGAAAACGCCCCGCTGCCGCCGGCAGTACAAGGCGCCCTGCTCGAGCGGATCGGCAAGGAGCAGGAGTGCGCCGCCCCCAACCCGGAGACCCTGGCCTACCTCTGCCGCGCCATGGCCTCCTGCCCCGGCAGCACCTTGCGCACCAACAAGCTGCTGACCCTGCTGCAAACCCAGCCAAGCCCGGCGCTGCTGCTCGCCATTGCCGGTCGGCTCTGGCCAGATCTGAAAGATGCCAATCTGCTCAGCCACTATCTGGAACAGCTGGCGCTACAACCGACCCAGTTCTTCAATCAGGTTTTTGCCGAGTTGGTCACTTTACCGGCCCTGCGCAATGATATGCTGGCCAGACTGCGCGACCCCGACCGCAGCGAGGCGCTGGGCAAGGCTATCGGCCGTCTGTTTGCCTCGGCCTGATCCCTCGCCTCACGCCACGAGGCAACACAGCGGGAAATAGAAAAGAAGATCGGGAGTGCCGAGCAGGACTCCCGGTTATCGACCTCACGATAAGGAAGCCCGCCTATGGGAGAGATGCTCGGAATTTTGTTGCTGATTGCCGTAGCCGGCCTGTTCTGGCTGCAACGCCAACAGGCAGAAGTTGCCTGGCAATACATGCGCCGCTACTGCCAGCACCATGATCTGCAACTGCTGTCGCTGGCTCGCCATCGGCGGGAGCTGGCGCGCCATCCCCTGCGGCTGCTGACCCACTATCAATTTGAATTCTCCAGCGATGGCGAGAGCCACTATCAGGGCATCCTCAAGATGCAGGGGCTGCACGTCGTGGGCGTTGATCTGCCACCCCATCGCATCCCCTCTGCCTGATCCCCAATCTCGTCTCTGCGCCCAGAGGCTGTGCCTGTCTATAATCTCAGGGATTAAACAAAGGGAGAGACGAGATGGAACCCCTTATCCACGATCTGCCAGCCCTGTTTGCCCAGCTAGGGATGGCAAATGACGAGCTGAGCCTGCACCGTTTTGTGCACGACCATCACCTCGACAATGAAACCCTGTTGCCGGAGGCCGGTTTCTGGAACGCCGCCCAAGCCAGCTTTCTGCGCGATGCCCTGTGGAACGACTCCGACTGGTGCGAAGCGATCGACCAGCTCGATGTGATGCTGCGCCAGCCCCGCTAGCCGCCCTCCCCTTTCCTCCCCTGTCGGCTTTGGTTAAGATCCCGCCCCGATATCGATCCCTCCTTCTCACCCAGAGCATGCTTATGTCCGCCCACGAGATCATCCGAATTGCCAACGAGCTGGCCGCCAAGGGCCTGACGCCCACTACCGCCATGATCAAGGCCCGCCTCACCCAGCCTGTGCCGATGGCCGAGCTGCTGAAAGTGCTGAGCCAGTGGAAGCAGCAGCCCGTCGCGACCTCCGAGAGCGAGAGCCTGCCCGAAGCGGCACCCCAGCCAGCACCGCCGCTCACCCTGCAGCAACTCGCCGAGCAGCTCGCGCGCATCGAACAGAAGGTGGATCGCCTGACCGATCTGCTCATCCAGCAGGGGCAAAGCTGAACCATGTATATCGTCGAACTCTGCTTTGAGTGTTACCGCGATACCTCCCTTGGCGAAGCCGAGCGGGCCATCGTCAACTACCTCGACATGTTGCGTTATCAGGGTCAGATCCTCGGGCGGGAGTTCCCCACCAGCATGCACGACGGCTATTTCGTCAGTCGGGTGGTCTGCCCGGAGCAGGATAGTTTGCATCCGGACAACCAGAGCGAGCAGGTCAAACTGGCCGAGCATCAGCTCAACCAGGCCGGGCTGCTGGCGCCTAAACTCCAGCTGCAGGGGGCGGACCTGCTCTCCGACAGCACCGACCCTTGTGGCCAGCAGGGCGAGCGGCCGAGCTGGATGCTGCTCTATACCAGCTTCCTGCACACCTGCTCGCCGCTGCGCTGTGGCGACCACTTCGCCCCCATTCCGCTCTACCAACTACCCGCGGTCGCCAACGGCGATCAGAAACAGATCATCAAGTGGCAAGAGGATTGGGAAGCGTGCGATCAGTTGCAGATGAACGGCTCTATCGCCGAACATGCGGCACTGCACGAAATCGGCGAAGTGGGCAGCCGCCTCTACCGGCGCGGCAGCGATCTGGCCAAACGGCTGGAAGTGCTGAGCGGCATCCCCACCTACTACTACCTCTACCGGGTAGGCGGGCTGAGTGCCGCCGACGAGAAAGCGCGCCCCTGCCCAAGCTGTGGCGGTGAGTGGGCGCTGGCAGCGCCGCTGCACGAGATCTTCGACTTCAAGTGCGACAGCTGCCGTCTGGTCTCCAACCTCTCCTGGGATTTCAAGGATTAAGCGCGTTCCCTGTACGCAACCCCATAAAAAAGAGCCTTGCCGCATGGCAAGGCTCTTTTCGTTCCGATGGGTAACCTTGGCTCAAGCAGGTGCTATTGCGGCAACGTCTCCAGCCGCTCCAGAAACGCAGCTAAGGAGGGAGCCAACGGCAGCCGACGGCCGGAATCGAGCCACTCCAGCCACACCTGACCACTCTCGTTATCCAGCGAGATGAGCGTCATCTCGTTGCGGGTGGTGGCAATAAAGATGGAGGGGGTTCGTTTTAGCTTGCGCAGCATCAGCAGGTGACCGATGAGGTTCTCCTTGAGCAGGTCGAGATCCGCCTCGTTCCACGGCAGGATCAGTTCAAGGCGCAGCCCCTTGAAAAGGCAGGGGATGGGGCGGCTGAACCAGTGCCCGAACAGGGCGATAGCGCTGGGATGAATCGTCAGCTCAAGGGCATCGGCCATGGCTGTAAAGTCGGCAGGCTCGGAGCGATGGTGAGGACGCCAGGCAACCCGACCATCGGCGGGCTCCCCAAGCTGGCAGGGGGAACGCCAGTCCGCCTCCCACTCGCACAGGGGCAGGCCTCGTCTGGCCTCGCCATCCCGTTGCCAGCGGGCAAAAAAGTGCTCCAAGGCAGACAAAACTTGATCCGACATCGAAAATCCCCACAATTGCTGGCAAAGTCCGCTATTGCACCACCAAACCCGGTAACAGACAAGGTTGCCAGCCGACCTTGTGACCCGGGAAACAGAACCCGGGATACAGAGAAGCCGACGCCCAAGCCAAACGGCTGCAACCATCCGGTCCTGCAATGGCCCGTTTCATTCCACTCATCATGAACAGATTACGTGAGCAACCCTGTGAGCAAACAAGATAGATACGCCGGGGCCAGCGCCCTGACCGGCCTGAGCCTGGGCCAGCAATCCGATTACATCAGCCAGTACACCCCCTCCCTGCTGCAGCCGGTTCCCCGCAGCCTGAACCGGGATGATCTCCAGCTGAGCGATGACCTGCCCTTTAGCGGTTGCGATGTCTGGACCCTCTATGAGCTCTCCTGGCTCAATGCCAAAGGCAAGCCGATGGTGGCGGTGGGTGAAGTGACCATTCCGGCCACCAGTGCAAATCTGATCGAATCCAAATCCTTCAAGCTCTACCTCAACTCCTTCAACCAGACCCGTTGCGACTCTATCGAGGCAGTCGCCGCCATGCTGACCAAGGATCTGAGTGCCTATGCGGGCGAGACCGTCAAGGTCACCCTGTTCCCACTCGACAAGGCGCCGCACCAGATTGCCCTGCTGCCTGGCGAGTGCATCGATGAGCAGGATATCGAGGTAGACCATTACGAGTTTGATGCATCCCTGCTGCAAGGGGCAGCCGGTAACGAGCAGGTAGAGGAGACCCTGCACAGCCACCTGCTCAAATCCAACTGTCTGGTGACCAGCCAGCCGGATTGGGGATCCGTAGTGATCCGCTACAAGGGGGCGAAACTCGATCGGGAGAAGCTGCTGCGCTACCTCATCTCGTTCCGCCAGCACAACGAGTTCCACGAGCAGTGCATCGAGCGGATCTTTATCGACCTCAAACACTACTGCCAGCCCGCGCAGCTGACCGTCTATGCCCGCTATACCCGTCGCGGTGGCCTCGACATCAACCCGTTCCGCTCCGATTTCGAAGCCGTGCCCACCAACCTGCGTCTGATCCGTCAATAAGAGCAGAGGTTGATAAAGGGCTGCCCGGTATCACACCCGAGCACCCTGCTATATCAACCCTGCTGGCACCTTGATGCACCTGGCTACAAAGGAGCCTTAGTACACCATCAGTAAACGCTGGACTCGCAGGGGTGGGCTTGGATAACATGCCAACACCTCTGCGCCGTCCTTAATCCAATGAATCAACTGTTTTTTCTGGCTATGATGATGTCTTCTCTGTCCGCTCCAAATCTGGATCTGGACAAGGAGCAACTATCCCTGGATCTGCAACAGGCCCAATCACTGGTGCTGACCGACCCTGCCAGATGTGTTCAGATCACCTCCGCCTTTCTGACGCGTGCGGCCAATAATCCCCAGCAAATCATCAGTAATCGTCAGGAGTTCGGCTATCGCGAGCCTCTGCTCAGCTACAGCACCGTTTCGCAAACCATCGGAGCACACCTGCTTGAAGGGGAGTGCCGAATCCAGCTTGGCCAATATCAAGCTACCCAGCAAACCCTCGACAAGGCGATGGAGCTGGCGGAGAGAGAACGCCAACCCGAACTCAAGGCCCACGCCCTCTATCTCAAAATCCGTAGCCAGGGGCTAAGGCAAGATGGCCAGAACAACAGCCGTATCCTGCTGGAACAATTGGACGAACAGCTGGCCCGTCCCGACCTCAAACAGAGCCAGTTACAGATCTATAGCCGCCTGCAACGCACCAGCTACGAGATTGAAAATCAGCATCTTGAAGACGCCAAGACCCATCTGGCGGATGCAAGGATCTGGGCTGCCAAAGCCGCCAATCCTCTTGCCAGCGCCTGGGTCAGCGCCATCAGCGGCGACCTTTATCGTGTGCTGCAACAACCCCAGCTGGCACTGGGTGAATATATCGATGCCCAGCAGCAGGCCAAGAATCTCAACGACCCGCTCTTTCTCGGCTTGCTCTCCAACCAGATAGTCAAACTCTATCAGCAAGAGCAGGAGCCCCAGAAAGCGCTGCAATATGCCAATGAAGCGGCCAACTATTTTCACTCCATCGGCAATCCGTCACTGCTATGCGACTCACTTATCGTGCTGGCCCGACTCAACCGTGATCAGGGCGACCTCAATATGGCGCTGGTCTACTTCTTCAATGCGCTGGATTTGCTCGATGAGGGAAGCAGTCGGCCGCAGGCCTCTCTGCTCAAGTACGAGATTGGCAAAACCTATCTGCAAAGCGGTAACCTCTCGCTGGCCGGCAACTACCTCAATGCAGCCCGGCAGTCCCACGAGTTGGGCGATGCCAAAGAGCCGCTGATCGATACCCTGCTGTTGCTCGGCGAGCTCTATCTGAAGAAGCAGGAGGCGGCCATCGCCATCCTGCAGCTGGAAAATGCCCGGGCACTGGCCAATCAGGTAGGCGACTCTCGCCGCCAGTACGAAGTATTCCGTCTGTTGTCACTTGCGTATGAGCAGAAGGGATACCTGCACCAGGCCCTCGACAGCTACAAGCGCTTCCATCGTTTGGGAGAAGAGGTTCGCCAGCAGGAAATTGATCAGGAGCAGGCTGCGATCCGCGACAACTATGTCCAGGTTGAACGGGTACAACACATCAAGGAGCTGGAGCAGCAGCTTAACAACAGCCAGCACCAGCAGGAGCGCTATCTCTGGTCGAGCATTACCACCAGCCTGCTGCTGGCGCTCTTCATCTATCTCTTCTTCACCCTCTGGCTCAAATTGCGTACCGCCCGTCTGCAACTGAAACGCACTGGCGAGGCCCTGCTGATCGAACCCCGTTCCGGACTTGCCAACTGGCAGCGGCTGATGAATCGCTGGCCACGAGAGATGGCAAAACGCCAGCTGAAATCGGAGCGCTGGTATCTGAGCGAAGAGCACAGCGAATTCGATGACAAGCTGCACTACCTGTTGTTCAGGGTGCCCTTTATGGTCAACACCCTCGAGCGCCACGGCTATCAGGTCAGCCGTGAAATCGAGCAGGCGTTCGGCATCTATATGGATACCCTGACCCCGCAAGATGGCCGTATCTATGACTTGCGGGAAGGGCACATGCTCTACGTTGTGCCGCAGCGCCACGTGACAAACCTGCATCAACTTGCGGGAGACCTGCTAACCGCCGTCGCCGCCTTCCCTTGCCAATACGCACTGGATCGCCAGATAAGCCTGGGGATTGTCAGCCACCCCTTCCTGCCCAAGGCGGCGACCGCACTCGATCACAATGGCCTGTTTGACCTCTGCTATCTCGCCCTGTCGGGAGCCATTCAGCTCAGTGAAAAATACCGGCAAAACGCCTGGCTGGAGCTCGCCGCCATCGATTGCCAGCAGGCTGCATTTTTTAATGGGGATGTGTGGCAATGCGGCTTGATGGCAATTGACAAGGGGCTGGTAAAAGTCAATTCTTCTCATGAAAAGCAATGGGTTAACTGGCCCAGCCTCGCAAGGATGCAAGCGGCTGAAGGCCAGCCGGCAAATAGATGACAGACGACGCTCAACCTCGGGTTCGGCCACTGTTGCTATCCAACACCAAAAACAATAATGACAACAGGGCGACCTGATAATGAATGACATCGCTGCCGTAGCAGGACAATTGGCCAGGCTCAGGGAATCCCTCCAGCAAAAACAGCTGGAGCTCGACGGCGTTCTCTCCTTTTCCGACGCAGAACGAGCTCGTGGCATCCAGTTTATCAACAAGCTGATGCTCTCTTGCCGCGGCTTCGATCGCGAGCTGGATAATCGCTTCGCCAAACTCAAGCAGAGACTGGATAGCAATCCCGCATTCACCTCTCTGGATACAGAGCTACTTGCCATCGAGAAGTTGCTGCAGCAACACAGCAATGCACTGGAAGAGTCGCTCACCCTGACCCAGGCAGCCATTGATCTCGGCTCAAAACAGCTAAAAACCATCAAGGGCTTCCCGGAAGAGACCCGAAAATCCCTCAAGGAATTTCTGAAAAGCCCCGCCGGCTATGGTATTGCAGATCATCAAAAGAAGGTGATTCGCCTGCTTGAATTCTATCAGCAGGCAATCAAGATCCAGCTGCTGCCAAGCCAGCCACTGTCAGGATCTTCAGCTCCCCAACAAGAGAGCGAGCCCGGTTGTGACCCTCAACCTGATGCTGAAACGTTTGATCTCAAAGATCATGCGCGTATCGCAGACGAACTGCAGCGGCTCATCACCGAACTTGATTTCGCCGGCTCAATTGGCGAGAGCCTCGGGGATATCCGCCGTCAACTGCTAATCGGCATCAATCCTGCCATGCTGGCAGAGACCTGTATGCAGGTCATCGAACTTATCATCGAGGGCACCCGCGAGGAGCGCAAAGCCTCACGCGCCTTTCTCAGCTCCCTCAACGAGAGCCTGTCAGCAGTGCATGTCGGCTTTACCGAATCCCTCGACGAAGGGCGTGCACTACAGAATGAAACCCGTGAAACTCGCGAAGCTCTGGTCTGCGAACTGCAGGCCATCGACCACTCGCTGGCCAGTCATAACTCCATCGATGCGCTCAAGCGTGCCATCTCCGGCCATATGGGTGCCATCAATCTGCTGCTGCAAGAACGGGAAAGTACCGCTGCACGGGAACGCCACCTGCTCACCCGTCTCTCCACCATGGAGTCCAAACTGAGGTTGATGAAGGATGAGACCGCCGAATACAAGAAGCGCCTTACCATTCAAAAGCACAAGCTGTTCCTCGACAGCCTGACCCAGGTACACAACCGGGCCGCCCTCGACGAGCGTCTGGAGCAGGAGTACAAACGCTGGCTGCGCTACCGAACCCCGCTCTGTATGGCGATCATCGATATCGATCACTTCAAGAACATCAATGACAACTATGGCCACATGGCCGGTGACAAGGCGTTGAAGGTCGTCGCCAAGGCGCTGCAGAGTGCACTACGTGACACCGACTTCATCGCCCGTTTCGGCGGTGAAGAGTTCGTGGTATTGCTGCCCAATATCAACCCTGACAAGTTCCAGAAGCCGCTGGAGACCCTGCGCCAGACCATCAAGAGCATCCCGTTCCGTTTTCGCGATGCCAAGGTGGAGATCACCATCTCCATCGGCGCTACCCTCTTCAAGGATGGTGACAACCCCTCCGATGTGTTCGAACGGGCCGACAAGGCGCTCTACCACTCCAAAAACGCAGGTCGGGATCAAGTGACACTGGCCTGAGTGGTGGCTAAAAAAACAGCGAACAGTCGTCTCCCTATTTCCCTCCCCCCTCTGTTACCACTACTATCGAACTCAGGGGATGCAACATAGCATCCCTTTTCTCCCCAGGGAAAAAACACAACGATAACAAGTGAGTAAAGGGGAACCTATGATTACGCACATCAATCCCGTTGGCAGCATGGATTTGCTGTCACAGCTTGAGGTGGATCGCCTCAAGCAGACTGCCTCCAGCGATATCTATCAACTGTTTCGCAACTGCTCGCTGGCAGTGCTCAATTCCGGTAGCCATACCGACAGCTCCAAGGAGATCCTGGAGCGCTTCAAATCGTTCGATATTCATGTGATCCGGCGCGAGCGCGGGGTCAAGCTGGAACTGTTCAATGCCCCCGAGCACGCCTTTGTCGATGGCGAGATCATTCGCGGCATTCAGGAGCACCTCTTCTCGGTGCTGCGCGACATTCTCTATGTTTCCAATCAGCTCGAATCCAACCGCCAGGTCAATCTGACCAACTCCACCCATATCTCCAATGTGGTGTTCGCCATCCTGCGCAACGCCAAGGTGATTCTGCCAGGCGCCGATCCCAACCTGATCGTCTGCTGGGGTGGCCATTCGATCAACGAGATCGAGTACCAGTACACCCGCGCCGTGGGCAGTGAACTGGGCTTGCGTGAGCTGAACATCTGTACCGGCTGTGGCCCTGGCGCCATGGAGGGCCCGATGAAAGGGGCCGCCGTCGGCCATGCCAAACAGCGGGTGCGCAACGGGCGCTACATCGGCCTGACCGAGCCCTCCATTATCGCGGCCGAACCGCCCAACCCCATCGTCAACGAGCTGGTGATCCTGCCGGATATCGAGAAGCGACTTGAAGCCTTCGTGCGCCTCGGCCACGGCATCATCATCTTCCCGGGCGGGGTCGGCACCGCCGAAGAGCTGCTCTATCTGCTCGGCATCATGATGCATCCGGCCAACGAGCGGCAGCCGATGCCCATCATCCTGACCGGCCCGAAAGAGAGTGCCGACTACTTCCGTGCCATCGACGACTTCATCAAGGCGACCCTCGGTGAACCGGCGACCAGGCTCTACCGGATCATTGTCGGCGATGCACCGGAAGTGGCTCGAGTGATGAAGGAGGCGATGCCGAAAATCCGCGAATACCGCAAATCGGTCGGTGATGCCTACTCCTTCAACTGGTCCCTCAAGATTGAGCCGGAGTTCCAGCTCCCCTTCGAACCGGATCACGCCAGCATGGCCAGTCTGGATCTGCACCGCAACCAGCCGCCCCAGTTGCTGGCCGCCAACCTGCGTCGTGCCTTCTCCGGCATCGTCGCCGGCAACGTCAAGGAAGGGGGCATTCGCGCCATCGAGAAGAAGGGCCCCTTCAAGCTGCACGGCGACAAGGAGCTGATGCACCTGATGGACAAACTGCTGGAGAGCTTCGTCAAGCAGCAGCGGATGAAGCTGCCGGGCAGCCAGTATGTGCCCTGCTACGAAATCGTCCGCTAGGGTACAGATACATCATCGACAGAGGGGCGCAGCGGCGCCCCTCTTTATTGGCGCTATGCCTTCCCGACCGCCATCAATCCCCCATAAGGCGAGCGGTTTGTTACAATGGGGCGTCCCGACCGCCAAGAGTGCCCCATGTCAACTATCCGGCCACACCTGCTTATCATCGATGCCCTCAATCTCATTCGCCGTCTGCACGCGGTACAGGCCCAACAGGCACTGACCCCTGCCCAGGCGCTGGTTGCAACCCGCGCCAACCTTATCAATACCTGCCGCAAGCTGCTGGCCAATAGCGAGCCAACCCATGTCATTGCCGTGTTTGATGGCGAGGTGCATAGCTGGCGCAAAGAGGTCTATCCGGCCTACAAGGAGGGGCGAACTCCCATGCCCCCCGAACTGCGTGAAGGGCTGGCGACCCTGCAGGATGCCTTCTGGGAGTGCGGTGTCGATGCACTGCTCTCCGAGACCGATGAAGCGGATGACCTTATCGCCACCCTCGCCAGTGGCATCGCCAGCCATGGCCATCAGGCGACCATCATCTCCACCGACAAGGGCTTCTGCCAACTGATCTGCCAGCAGATCCGGGTGCGCGACTACTTCAACAAGCGCTGGCTGGATGCGGCCTTCGTCCAGCAGCAATATGGGGTAACCCCTGCTCAGCTGGTCGACTTCTGGGCCCTGACCGGTATCAGCGGTTCCAATATCAAGGGGGTTTCGGGGATTGGCCCCAAGACCGCCACCCAGCTGTTGCAGCAATATGGCAATCTGGCAGCCATGCTCGAGGCCTGCCAGCAAGAGGACGCCGCCAAGCCACTGATCAAGCTGCGCCAACATCAGGATGAGGCCCTGCTGACCCAGCGGCTGGTGCGCTTGCAGCGGGATATTCCACTAGGATTCAACCTGCGGGACATCCGCTACCCGCCCCAGCCGGACTAAATGGCCGAACAAAAATGCAGACAAGGGCGTGAACCATGACGAGACTCACCCTCGCTGTTGATAAAAGTGAGTAGAATGTAAAGGAATGTGGTTGGTTTGCTGAGTAAATGCTATAAAGCAGCCCCATCCTCCCCTATACCCTGGAAGTGGAACCCTCTCATGTCCAAAAGAAAAATTACCGTGATCCCCGGCGACGGCATCGGCCCCAGCATCATTGAATCAGCCATCCAGATCCTGACCCATGCGGGCTGTGACTTTGAGTACGAATACGCTGATGCGGGTCTGGTTGCCCTCGAGAAGCATGGCGAGCTGCTGCCCCAGGCTACCTTGGATCTGATTGAGAAGAACAAGGTGAGCCTGAAAGGGCCATTGACCACACCGGTCGGCGGCGGTTTTACCTCCATCAACGTCTCCCTGCGCAAGAAATTCAACCTCTACGCCAACGTGCGTCCGGTCATCTCCTTCAAGGGCACCAGAAGCCGTTACGACAACATCGACATCATCACGGTGCGTGAAAACACCGAAGGGATGTACTCGGGTGCAGGCCAGAAGCGCAGTGATGACAACAAGAGTGCCGAGGCGATGAGCATCATCACCCGCGAAGGGGCCGAGCGCATCGTCAAGTTCGCCTTTGAGCTGGCCCGTCAGGAAGGGCGCAAGAAGGTCACCATCATCCACAAGGCCAACATCCTCAAGTCGACCTCCGGCCTGTTCCTCGAAGTGGCCCGTGAAATCGCCAGCCACTACCCGGATATCCAGAGCGAGGAGATGATCGTCGATGCCGCCTGCATGAATCTGGTGATGTATCCGGAGCGTTTCGATGTCATGGTCACCACCAACCTGTTCGGCGATATCCTCTCGGATCTTTGCGCCGGTCTGGTTGGCGGCCTTGGCATGGCGCCCGGCGCCAACATCGGCGATGGCGCGGCCATCTTCGAAGCGGTCCACGGCTCTGCGCCTGACATAGCTGGCAAGAATATCGCCAACCCGACCTCGGTGATCCTCGCCTCCATCCAGATGCTGGAGTACCTCGGCATGCAGGATAAAGCAGAGCGGATACGCGAAGCAGTACGAGCCACCATCGAATCCGGTGATCGGGTCACCCGCGATCTGGGTGGCACGGCTTCCACCAGCGAATTCACCCAGGCCATCATCGATCGTCTGTGAGTTAATTCATTGATTTTAAAAGGGAGTTTCTGCTCCCTTTTTTATATTTCCGAATCCTTTGCCACTCCCCGAACAGCAACTATGTTCAATAGAGAAGAAGAACAGGGAGTGTTTTTCATGAAGGGATACGGGTGCTATCTGGTTTCGGGTCTGATGCTGGTTTGTGGTACTGCCAGTGCTTTCGAGCAGGATCAACAGACCCAAACCGCCAAACTGCCGCAGCAGGAAAAACGGACTGCCACCGAGGTATGGCGTTCAAGCCTGGATACCAACGACCTGCTCAAGGCCCCCAACCCCCTGTCGTTTGGTATTGAAGTCTCCACCGACAACTTTGGTAATCAAAAGATCACCTCCTACCCGCAGCTTAATCTGACCCCGGAAAAGAGCGTCAGTCTGTCGGTCGAACGCTTCAGACCCAAGGTCAAGTTTAAGGCTGGCGGAATGAACACCGCCCTCAGGCTGAGAGGAGACGGGATAAAGATGCAATTCAATCCGGTCGACAAAACCATCCCGCTGCAGATAGAGATCAAGGTGACCGACGACGAATCTTCCCTGCGCCTCGATTACCGTTTCTGATTTTTTGAGCCCTGAATAGCAAAAGACCGGCAGGGTTCCCTGTCGGTCTTGGTTTTTATCGTACGGGCTGAACGGCTACATCACGCCTTGGGCTCGAGTTTGGAGACCCAGTACTTGTTGTAAACATGCACGGTGATCTCTTCTCGATCGTGATAGAGCTGCTTGGCCTGGATCACGAACGCGTTGTCGATCTCCTTGAGCATCTCGCGCAGCACTTCGATATTATGTACCGATTCAGCATAACGCTTCTTCATCGGCAGCTTAAGGTTGAACATCGCCTCCTGGCAGTCGCCCTCACGGAACCAGTCTGCAATCATGTGAACGACCCGCGCCGGTTTATCGACCATGTCGCACACCAGCCAGTAGGTGTTCTTCTTGCTCGGACGCCAGACGAAACCGTCATCCCGGATATGCTTGACCTGACCGGTATCCATCAGGGATTGGGCCATCATGCCGTTGTCGACCGCCGTCACCATCATGCCACGGCGCACCAGCTGATAGGTCCAGCCACCCGGGCAGGCGCCCAGATCCACCGCCTTCATGCCTGAGCAGAGACGCACATCCCACTCTTCCCGCGGCACGAACACGTAAAACGCCTCCTCCAGCTTGAGGCTGGAGCGGCTCGGCGCATCTGCCGGGAAGCGCAGGCGCGGGATCCCCATGTGGAATCCGGAGTTGTTGAACGAGTAGGAGTAACCCAGCAACACGTGATCATTGGCCATGAAGAAGGCGTGGAACACCGGACGGTTCGGCGTCTCCTTCTTGGTCAGGATCTCGTTGCTGCGCAGCGCCTGACGCAGCGGCACGGTGAACTTGCGGCAGAAGGCTGACAGCTCTTTCGCTTCGTTGGTATCCGCGGTTTCGACCCGCAGATCGCCGCAAATGGTGTAGTCACTCACCGCCTCAAGGATCGGGGAGATCCTGTCCGCGACATCCAGCTCCTTCAGCTCATGGGTGACCACCAGCATCTGGCGGATGAAGATGAGCTCCCGGAATGGCAGCTTGCGAGCCAGCAGGTCCGCCTGCTCCTCGTCATACAGTTCGAAGATCACATAACCGCTGTCGTCCTTGACCCGGGCGAAACCGTAGCACTGCATGTTACCGGCACGCTCGGTGATCTCTGCAGCCGCCTCTTTCTCAAAACCGGGGCGGCAATAAAGCAGCAGATTATTCATTTTTTCCTCCAAGACGACAGCCGGCCCAGATCAGGGCCGTCCATCCCAACATAAAACAGAGGCCACCGGCCGGGGTAATCAATCCCAGCCCCTTGCTGCCAAGCAGCACCATGGCGTAAATACTGCCGGAAAATCCGATGATCCCCAGCACAAAAGCGGTGCCAGCCAGGTGGATCACCTTGCTGCACACACCACACCAGCCCAGAACCAGCAGGGCCAATGCGTGAAAAAACTGATATTGCACGGCGGTATTGAACGCCGCCAGACGCTCGGGTGTAATGCCGGTCGCCGCCAATCCATGGGCGCCATAAGCCCCCAGCATGGTGGCCGTCAACCCGAAGAGACCGGCCAGTATCAGCCAATGTCGATGGATCTGCATCCTCACTCTCCCTCTCTCATCGAGGCTGGCAATAAAGCCAACCCTCTCGTGCTATCCGTGCCGGGCCACAAAATGGCTGATGGCCGCCGCTGCATGCTGCATATTATCCTGCTCACTCACGCCACTGGCTTTACGCGGTTTGAAACCATGATCACCATCGGTCAACCAATGGACCGATACGGCGGGTGAGAAGGGGAAATCGGCCAGTTCGGCGCGACTACCGAAGATGTCGCGCTCCCCCTGCAACAGCAGGGTTGGCACTGCAATATGCTTGAGTACCTCGCCTCGCCAGCTGTCGGGCTTGGCCGGAGGGTGGAAAGGATACCCGAGAATGAGCAATCCTGCAGCATTCATCTCACCCTCGCCTTCACGATAGAGTTCCGCCGCCATCCGCCCGCCCATCGACTTGCCCGCCAGAAACAGCCGTGGATGGGCAAACTCACGGATCATGTCGCGCCAATGAGCAAGCAGCACAGGCGCCCTGTCAGGCGGGCGGCGCTTGCCATCCTGTGCTCGCTTGGCCATGTAGGGAAAGTTGAAGCGCACCACTTCGATATCCGGCCCGGCCAGCAGGCGTGACAACTCGGCAAGAAAGGGGTGATCCATCCCCGCGCCTGCCCCGTGGGCCAGCAAAATGCGAACGGGGGCATCAACAGCCCCCTCGCGGATCACATCAGGCATCGGCGAGCCTTGCCCTGCGGCGGGCCTCTTCCTGCTCCACCAGCTCCAGCATCCAGTCGCGGAAGGCTACGATCTTGCCCTGATCCGACTGTTGTTCCTGACAAACCAGATAGAAGGCATTTTTGCTCACCAGCACCTGCTCAAACGGACAGATGAGGCGGCCAGCCTCAATCTCGGGTTGTGCCAGCACGCTGTGGCCAAGCGCCACCCCCTGGCCGTGGATCGCCGCCTGGATCACCATGGTAGAGTGGCTGAAGATGGGCCCCTGATTGACGTTGGGTGCATCAATATCTAGCTGGCGAAACCAGGCCTTCCAGTCGCGGCGGGAGGTATCGTGCAGCAGAGTATGAAGGGTCAAATCCTGCGGCGTACGCAGTGGCTTGGGCCCGGTCAGCAGCAAGGGGGAGCAGACCGGGATCAGGTATTCGGTATGGAGCTTGTCCGAGCGCAGACCCGGCCAGTTGCCGCGCCCGTAGTAGATAGCCACATCAACATCGTCGGTGAGGGAGCCTTCATCCAGGTCGACCGCCTTGATCCGCACGTCGATATCGGGGTGGCGCTCGCTGAACTTGACCAGCCGCGGCACCAGCCACTGGATGGCGAAACTCGGCTGCAAACTGACAGTCAACGCCCCCTTGGCACTGCGGGCCAGCAGCTTGTCGGTCGCCTCAGAGATGGAGGCAAAGATGTCCTTGATATCCAGGAAATAGCCCTGCCCCTCTTCGGTCAGCAACAAGGAGCGATTTTTTCGGCGGAACAGCTTGATGCCAAGATACTCCTCCAGCGCCTTGATCTGGTGACTGATGGCAGCCTGAGTCACAAACAACTCTTCTGCTGCGCGGGTAAAGCTTAAGTGACGAGCCGCTGCTTCAAAGGCCTTGAGGGCATTGAGCGGGGG
Source organism: Aeromonas sp. 600774 (assembly GCF_049175075.1). Lineage (NCBI taxonomy): Bacteria > Pseudomonadati > Pseudomonadota > Gammaproteobacteria > Aeromonadales > Aeromonadaceae > Aeromonas > Aeromonas sp. 600774. Next base: position 158,558 of record NZ_JAAKUJ010000006.1, on the reverse strand, counting down.
TAAACGACGAGACATGACACCAGCCGACGATGAGTTTTTCTAATGGGGCGCATTATAATTTGTCGGTTGCGGGTCGACCAGTGAATAAACATAATTCGCCCAGCAATCAGTCGTCATATGGCTCACATTTTCTACTACGTGTTGGTTTACATGTGTTTTTAGTGAGTCTTTCGACTGCGATTGTGGTGTTGTGTTTCTTCCTCTGCGGGAAGAGGGGCTCAAATCTCACCGGTTTGACCCAGTCTGTCATCTGAATGTGTTTGGCGCCTCCAGCTGGATGGCGCCTTTTTTCATCCCTTCTATACCTTGAACTGCCCCACCAGCTGCTGCTGCTTGTCCGCCAGCGCAGAGAGCTCGCGACCATTTTCGGCGGAGGTCGCCGCCTCGGCCCGAATGGTGTGGCTCACATCGCGAATGTTGCTGACGTTGCGGTTGATCTCGTCCGCCACCCGGCTCTGCTCCTGCGCCGCCCGGGCAATCTGCTCGTTCATCTGATGGATGGTGGAGACCGACTGGATAATCTGCTCCAGCACCTGTACCGAGAGATCTACCTTGGCAAGCGTCTCGTCAGCCTGACCATGACCATCTCGGATCGCCTTGACCACGGCGCCGGTACCGGATTGCAGTTGGCTGATCAGAGTCTGGATCTCGACGATGGCATTCTGGGTGCGACCGGCCAGATTACGCACCTCATCGGCCACCACGGCAAAGCCACGACCCTGTTCACCGGCCCGCGCAGCCTCGATGGCCGCATTGAGCGCCAGCAAGTTGGTCTGCTCGGCAATACCCTGGATCACGGTGAGAATGTCATTGATGTTGTCGCTGTTGGCCGAGAGCCGCTCCACCACCGGCTGGGCATCGTTGATGATGGTCATCAGCTTGCGCATCGCCTCCTGGGTGTCGGCAACGACATATTTGCCCTCTTGCGCTGCAGCGTCAGTGGTGTTGGCGGCCGCCACCGCCGAGCCGGCATTACCGGAGACCTGCAACGCCGTGGCGCTCAGCTCCTCAAATGCCGTCGCCACCAGATCGATCTCCTGATACTGGGCCTGCATGCCACTGCTGGTGCGCTCGGCCACTTGCGCGGCTCGCTCGGCACTGTTGCGCGTACCGGAGACGGTATCAATCACCTGACTGATGGTGGATTGCAACTTGTTGAGGAAGCTGTTGAACCACTTGGCCAGCTCGCCGATCTCGTCTTGCCGCTGGATCTCGATACGCTGGGTCAAATCCCCCTCACCACTGGCGATATCCTTGAGGCGGGCAACTACAGCGCGGATGGGCGCCACAATCTGGCGCGCCATCAACCAGATAAAACTCAGGGCCACCAGCGAGATCAGCACCCCGATTGACAACTGCGAAACCACGCTGCGATTGGCCTCACTGGCCAGCTCATCTTGCAGTTGCTGGGCCGAGGCCAGCACTACGGCCCGTGGCAATTCAATGTAGATGCCCCATTTACGGTCGGTGCCACGCATGGATACCGGGACAAAGGTCTGCAACAGGGTGCCATCGCTGCTCCAACGAGTCAGCTCCTGACCCTGACTGAGCCAGCCTTTCAGCTCGCTGGCCAGCCCCTGATACTTCTGATCCAGCCCACGCCCCATGGTCACATCGAACTCATCGGCTCCCGCCACGCGCCCCTCGTGACTGACCAGCAAGATTCTGCCCTTGCCCTCATAGAGCTCCTTGTCCATGGTGCTGACCAGACTCTGCAAAGTGGCCAGCGAGATATCGACCCCGACCATCCCCAGCAAGGTCTCCTGCTCCAGTAGCGGGACCGTCACCGAGGTCATCAATATCTGTTTATCGCCCACATCGTCCAGATAGGGCTCCAGCAGGCAGAGGGCACGGGTGCGAATACTGCAGCGATACCACTCGTTTTCGATTCCACCAGCCTCGGTCGGGCTCTCATCGGCCAGTACATCCTCATTCTGCACTTCCGGCTCTATATTGCCGTTGTCATAGGCCCAGTAACTGGAAAAACGCCCCTTGTCGTTGGAACCCAGCGCCGTTGAGCCCTGATAGTTGCTGTCTTCCCCATCCAGCTGGTCAGGCTCGAACACCGCATAGACACCAAGCAGATTGGTCGATGAGGCAACGGCATCGTGCAGTTGCTGATTGACGGCGCTGCGCAGCGCCTCCGAATGGACAAAGTTCTCGGCCGCATTCTTGCGCTGGAACAACACGCTCTCCGCCAGCAAACTGGCGCGGAAATAGGCCTCATCGAGATAGCTGGTCACCTTGGCCGCCTGCTCCGAGCCCATCGCCTTCATCCAGTTTTCGGCAGACTGCTGCGCCTCGTGCATGGTGGCTTGCCGCACCTGCTGTTGCATCTTGTTCGCGTTGTAAATCGAAGAGGCAACCAGAGCGGCGGCTGTCACCAACAGACAGCAACCGGCGATCAGGGTAATCCGACCCTGGACAGAAAGAGCGCTCATGCCAATATTCCTACGTCATACAGATATGGATAGATTATCGACTTTATAAACAAAAACTTAACTCTCTCACAGCAAATCCAGCGAGAGTTGATTAACTTCACCCTCTTTTGGCAAACCCACCACCAAGCCCAGCAGGCGAACCGAACGCCCTTGCGCCCGCTGTAACCCCTCTTTGAGCAGGGGAACGAACAAGGCTGGCTGATAGCCACCCTGACTGCGATAGACGGTGGTCTGGTGGAAGTCGGCAAACTTGAGTTTAATCCCCTGCCCCATCACCTGCTCGGCAGGACACGCCAGCTGAAATCGCCGCTCCAGCTCCGGCAGCAGTTGCTGCAATACCGTCAGGCAGGCGGCTTCTTCACAGAGATCGCTCGCAAGGGTGGTCTCCACCCCGATGGTTTTGCGGATCCGGTGCGCCTGCACCGGCTGTTCATCCAGTCCCCAGATCCGGGTCGTCAGCATCTCCCCCAGCTTGCCAAAACGGCTGCACAGCTCTTGTGCCGACAAGGCCCGCGCATCCTCACAGGTGTAGAGCCCCTGAACCTCCAGCCGCTCGGCAGTCTTGCGCCCCACCCCGGGCAGTTTGCCGAGGGGCAACTGGCAGACAAATTCGGCCACTTCGTCGGGACGAATGACAAACAGACCATCAGGCTTGCGCTGCTCAGAGGCGAGCTTGGCGAGAAACTTGTTGGGGGCCACTCCGGCCGAGGCGGTCAACCCCAGTTCAGTGACGATGGCTTGCCGGATCTCTTGCGCCATCAGGGTGGCGCTGCCGCCACAGCAACGACTGTGGGTCACATCGAGGTAAGCCTCGTCCAGTGACAGCGGTTCAACCTGATCGGTATAGCGCAGGAAAATGGCCCTGAGCTGACGGGAGATATCCTTGTACACCGCCATTCGCCCAGGGATCAGTACCAGCGGCGGGCAGAGTTTTTTCGCCAGCGCGCTCGGCATGGCGGAACGCACCCCGAACCGGCGCGCCACATAGTTGCAGGTCGAGATGACGCCGCGCCGCTCGGAGGCCCCACCGATGGCGAGCGGCACCTCCCGCAACGCCGGATTGTCCCGCATCTCCACCGCGGCAAAAAAGCAGTCCATATCGATATGGATGATCTTGCGCATACCACTGTATAAATAAACAGACATGGCATCATCTTACCCCAAGGATAACCGCAGCTCTATCTCTCTCGTTGCGGCTAAAATAGTAGACTCCAAGGAGACCTTTACCACCACAATGACAAGGAGCGTTCGGGATGAAATATCTTTGGCTGGGACTCTGTTTACTGCCGTTGACCGGCATCGGCAAGAACAACCCGACGGCAGAGTGCCGCTGGCTCTACGACCGAATTGAGATACTGGAACAGGCTATCAAGAAAGGGGACAAGCTCGGCACAGAGCAAGAATTGGCACGCTGGAAAACTGAGTACAACAAAAAACAGTGCTCACAGTACGACTACTGAGCCGGACAAGATGGCGTGACCGACAACGGCAGATAACAAGCGGGCCCCGATCAAGATGACCGGGGCCCGTTTTCAAAGCATGGCCAGCTTGATTCTGCAGCAGAGTGCGCTCAAGGCAGCACCATAGGGCCAGCCACGGCGGTAGCCACGTCATCCCCGCGCAGCACCCGAACCAGTTCAAGGGCAAACTCAATGGCACTGCCCGGCCCCTGACTGGTGATAAGGCGATGAGCCTCATCCCTGACTACCCGCTCATGTGATAGCTGCGATATCTCCAGTTGGGACTGAAAGCCGGGATGACAGGTGACGATGGCCCCCTCCAGCAGACCGTGATATTGCAACACCACCACCGGAGCGGCGCAGATGGCAGCACGCCAGCGACCAAGAGCGGCCTGCTCTTTGAGCAGATCGATGGCCAGCGGGGTATCGTGGATCACTTCGCTGCCGGGCAGACCACCGGGTACCACGATGGCTTCAAAGTCCCGACGGGTCAGCTCGTCGATATGACAATCGGCAACCAGCTGTACCCCACGAGATGCCTTGATCTGACGCTCACCATGCGGACAACAAGAGGCAAGCACTACCTCGATGCTGGCTCGCACCAGCGTATCGACAATGGCGACCGTCTCTATCTCTTCCGACCCGGGGGCCACCAGCACCAATACACTCACGTTCGCCTCCTTGCCGCTTGCTCTGCCATGTAAAAGGTCAGGCGCCCTGACTCTTCTCTTTGATTGCCTGATAAAGCCCCTGATTGACCGGTACGGCGATGCCATGGCGGGCAGCCTTGGCCAGCAGGAAACCGGTGATGGCCTCAATCTCTGTCTCTCGTCCCAGCTCCATATCCTGATACATGGAGGAGTAATTGTCAGCGGTCAGTTCCACCACTGTCATCACCCGGCGCTGCAGCTCCTCAGCCGTGGTCGCAATCCCTTCGGCGCACATCACATCCGCCACTTCCACACAGATCTGCTGCAGGGCATCGGCAAAACGGGGGCCCGCCAGCTCGCCATTTTTCAGCTTGTAGAGGGCCGTCAGGGGATTGATGGCACAGTTGATGGCCAGCTTTTGCCACTGGCGCACCAATACCTGTTCATCCCAACCAGCCTGACCCAGTGCCAGCGCCAGCTCGTCCGCGAGCGCAGCATGGGCCTTGGCGGCGTCGTTGATCGGGCCAAGCCAGGTTTCACCCTTGCCAGTATGACGGAAGACAAAATGGCCGCACTGCATGGCGCCATGGCTGGTGACACCGGCAATCACCGGATTGTGCGGGAACATCTCGATCACCTGCTCGGCAATGCCCATCCCGTTGTGCAGCAAGACGATCGGCACGCCGGCATCCAGCTTACCCACCAGCGGCGTCAGTGCGGCAATCACCTGACTGGCCTTGGTCATCACCAGCAGACGCTGGATCTTGCCGGGTTTGCTGACAAATCCGCGCTCGATATTGAGCAGCTGGACATGCCCCTCCAGCGAGGTGAAATCGATCCCCGGATGGAGCGTGGACTTATGATGTTCGCGCAACAAGACACGGGTGGATTGACCACTCTGGGTCAGCAGGGAGGCAAAAACGCCGCCGAGGGCGCCACAACCCAACAGTGACCACTTCGGAGTAACGGGTGGAATAACGGGCTGTCGGGAATTTTTTAATCCGCTTGGCATGGTGTGACTCTGTCAGGGTAAGGGTTGCAATCCTCTCAACCTGTTACCGGGGATAAGTGAAGATGTCGCTGGTGGACACTAACGGGTCCACCCGTCCTGTGCGCAGGGGATTCTAGCAGAGCAACCCCATCAAAATCAGCAAATTTGCCCGTTTTCTGGTAGATTTGCCCCCCGATAACGCAACATGAGGAGCTCCGGCTATGCCGTCATTCGATATTGTCTCTGAAGTCAAAATGAACGAGGTGTTGAACGCTGTCGACAACGCCAATCGTGAACTGGCCACCCGTTTCGATTTTCGTGGGGTAGAAGCCAGCTTCGAGTTGAACAAGGAAGAGGTAAAACTGGAAGCCGATGCCGATTTCCAGCTCAAGCAGATGGTCGAAATCCTGCGCGGCGCCCTGCTCAAGCGCAACATCGAAAACAGCTCCATGGAAGTGGGTGACTCGGTTCACTCCGGCAAGCGTTTCCACCTGACCGTCAAATTCAAGCAGGGGATCGAGAAAGAGATCGCCAAGAAGCTGGTCAAGCTGATCAAGGACTCCAAAATCAAGGTACAGGTCGCCATCCAGGGTGATGAAGTACGTGTCACCGGCAAGAAGCGTGACGATCTGCAAGAGACCATAGCACTGGTCCGTGGCGCCGAACTGGGTCAACCGATGCAGTTCCAGAACTTCCGCGACTGATTTATCCACTCAGCCGTGGCGCACTTGATGACTCGCGCCACGCTATCTAAATCGCGGCCATAAAAAAACCGGAGCAAATGCTCCGGTTTTTTGTTCCCCAAGTTTTATTAGAACTTGTAGGTAACAGAGAAGTAGTGGCTGAAGCCGGTGCTCTTCCACGGGGTACCGTCGTAGGCTTTGGAGCCATCTTTGGTACCGTAGGCATCCATGAAATACTTCAGGCCATAACCAACCGCGTAGCGATCGGAGTGCCAGTAGATACCGTGGAAGGTAGCCAGGTTGTCGCTGGTACGGTCAGCACGGTCATGGGTATCCAGGCCGAATTGATAATCCAGATAACCCTGGTAGGAGACAAAGCTGCCGTTGCCGAAGGTATAGAAAGGCTTGAACCAGTTCATGGAGAACTGATAACCGTTCCACTCACCTTCTTCTTCGGTGAAGAACTGGTTCTCGGTGGCGTGACGTGCATACAGGTTCATGCCAACCTTGCCAAACCAGGGAACCATCACATCGGCACCCAGACCCAGCTGGTTTTCCATCTGCTTGTCACCAACGTTGTTCAGGTTGGCAATGTAAAGCTCTTGCACAGGACCAAAGGAGAGATCTTTACCTGTCAGCGCATCCAGAGACATACGCGGTGCAAACTTCATGAACAGGTTCTGACCATGGTGTTTATTGCTGTGACGGGAGTCGAAAATATCGAATACGTCGACGTAACCGTACAGGTCAAACAGGCCGGAGCGACCACCGAACTCCATTTCAAAATAGGTATCGTTGTAGTCCTCTTCACCGGTAGTGAAAGGACGCTGGTCGATAGTGTGCATTACGTTGAACTGCATCCACTTGTAGTCATTCTTGTGGATGTCACCGCTGTAGTCAGCAGCAAAGGCCGGAGTAGCGGCGGCAGCCAGCAGACCGGCAGCGATCAGAGTCTTGGTAAATTTGGCCATTTTATTGGTCTCTTGTGCGTTAGTTGAGGTTTTCCGTAGCCTGCCCACAAGGAGCGAGAGGAATTCTAATCAAATAAAATTGGGGGTGAAACAACTTCTCGGGAACTTTATCCGGAAGTGTGAATCTAATCACCCCCGATTCTACGCAAACGCTTGCTATTTGTCAGCATCTGAGAACAACTCACTCCCCTTGCGGGCGACCAGCACAATCAACAACAACACAGGCAAGCCCAACAGACTGGTGCCGACGAAGAAAGCACTGTAGCCAATCAGCTCCACCACCTGTCCCGAAAAACCGGCTAGCAACTTGGGCAGCAACAACATCACCGAGCTGAACAGTGCGTACTGAGTCGCCGAAAATGCCACATTGGTCAGGCTGGACAAATAGGTGACAAACGCCGCAGTGGCGATGCCGGCGCTGAGGTTATCCAGCGAAATAATCAGGGTCAGCAGCTCGAGATTATGGCCAACCTGATTGAGCAGAGCGAACAGCAGATTGGTGCTGGCGGTGAGCAGCGCCCCCAGAAACAGGATCCGCAGCGTGCCAAACCGCATCACCAGCACGCCCCCCAGTGCCGCCCCCACTAGCGTCATGATAACGCCAAACACCTTGGTGATAGTGGCGACTTCGGTCTTGCTGAACTGCATATCCACATAGAAGCTGTTGGACATCACCCCCATCACCACATCCGCAATCCGATAACAGGCGATAAGCAACAGGATCAGCAGCGCCGAGCGACCATAGCGGCGAAAGAAGTCGGCAAACGGACTCCAGACCGCCTCATAACCCCATGCTCCGGCACTTGCCAAGGGAGCGGGCCACCCCTTTTCCAGCAGCAGCGCCTTGCGCTCAGCCTGTTGCCTGCCCTGACCGGCCAGATCGATATCCGGTTCATGGCAGAACAGGGTGGTAATCATCCCAAGCGACATCAGACCGGCCATCACCAGATAAGTGATCTGCCAGCCACGATAGTCATAGCCGCTGTTGCTGCCAAACCAGGCTGCCAGCGCCAATGCGCCGGCACCGGCGATGATCATCGCCAACCGGTAGCCAGTCATGTAGGAGGCCGCCATCGCAGCCTGCAGTCGCTCGGGCGCGGATTCGATGCGATAGGCGTCGATCACGATATCCTGAGTCGCCGAGGCAAAGGCCACCAGCAGGGCGAACAAGGCCAAATGAGTCAACCCGCTCTTGGGATCACAAAACGCCATCCCTACCAACGCAGCCGCGATCAATAGCTGGGAGAAGAACATCCAGCTACGACGACGCCCCAACAGGGTAGAGAGCAGTGGCAATGGCATACGATCCACCAGCGGCGACCACAACCATTTAAAGCCGTAGGCCAGCGCCACCCAGCTCATGTAACCGATATCGGTCAGGCTGACATCTGCCTCGCGTAACCAGAATGAGAGGGTGCCAAATACAAGCAACAGCGGCAGACCCGATGAAAAGCCCATGGCAAAGAGAATGAGTACTCGAGCTTCGAGATAAACGGCTAGCGATTCCCGCCAACTCGGTGTGCGGATCATATTCAACTACCTGACGACTTTGGAAAAGTGCGTCATTTTGGCAGGTTGATGACAGATAGCCAAGGCAGGTAAGGAGATAGGCGCAAGAAGCCTGGCCAGAGAAAAGGCCCATCCCGGAGGGGATGAGCCTTGTATTGTGGCCTGACGAGTGCGAAGTGACGCACTCTGTCTGGCGAGAGTTACTTGCCCGCTTTCTTGTCTGTCGGGGTTTCTGCCAGTAATACCACCTTCTTCAGAATGATGGGGCTGGTCGGCACATCGTTGGCACGCAGAATGGGGCTGTAACCGGTCTGAACCTGGGCCAACTTGTCCAGCACTTCCATCCCCTGCACCACCTGGCCGAACACGGTATAACCCGCAGAGCCACCGGCGTTGAGGTTATTGTTGTCGACCAGATTGAAGTAGAACTGGCGAGTGGCACTGTCGACTGCCTGGGTGCGGGCCATGGCGATGGTGCCGCGCTTGTTGGGCAAGCCACCGCGAGACTCGTTGACCACCGGCTCATAAGTTGGCAGTTGCTGGAACTGCTGGTTGTAGCCCCCACCCTGCACCACGAAATCCTGGATCACCCGATGGAAGATGCTGCCGTCATAGCTGCCATCAGCCACGTAGCGCAGGAAGTTTTTCACCGTCTGGGGCGCCTGCTTGGACGCCAGCTCCACCACGATATTGCCGTGGTTGGTCTCCATTCTGACTTTCGGACCCGCGAACGCCAGCGGGGCGATCAACATGGCCAGCAACCAGAGTTTTTTCATCATCAGACCCCTGCGCCGTTCGGTTGACCTTTAAGGTAACCGCGCAGCGCCTCATCGGCCATGATCTGCTGCAGCACGCTACCCAGTTGCAGGTTCAGTGTAGACTCGAGATCGGCCATGCTTGGCTCGCTCGGACTCTCCTTGCTGGAGGACATGTTGAACTGCTTGGTCAGACGGTTACCCTGGAAATCGGCGATCACCTGCAGGCTGACACGGGACTTGGTGACATAGGTAAAGGTCTTCTCTTCCACATTGACCGCGGCACTGGAGATCACCAGCGTCAGGTTGGTGGTACCACTGTTGCCCACTTCCAGACCCTGACTACGCAGTCCTTCCGCCAGCCGTTCGGCCATCAGCAGATTGAGCGGGCGCTCGCTGTTGACCAGCACCGGCGCTTTCTCCTTGTGTTTGATGGAGAAGACATAGGCAGCCTCACGCTTGTCTACCCCTTCCATGGTGATGCGATTGCCAGAGTAATATTGCTGGTTGGCGGGGATCACCTGCGGATTGAGCAGCGCCGTCTCCGGCCAATGAGTGGCACACCCGCCCAGCATCAGGGCGGCCAGCAGCAAGAGTGACTTTTTCATCATGGTTTCCTTTGGCTTTAGCGTTTGATGGCTTTCAAAATAACGAATTTGCTGTTCGACGCAACGACTTGTGCGTTGGCAAACAAGCGCTTGAGTTTGTTGTGATAGTCCAGATGACGGTTGCCTACTATCCAGAGTTCCCCTCCGCGAGGCAACACCCAGTGCGCATCACTGAACATCTGCCAGGCGATATGATCGGTGATCGCCTGCAACTGATGGAAGGGGGGATTGCAGAGGATCCGATCCGCCGAACCGACCGCCACCCCGTCGAGACAGTTGTTGACCATAAAGCGGGCTCGCGGCAGAGCATCAGGCAGATTGTGCTCGACGTTGAGCTGTGCCGAGGCAACCGCCATATAGGATTCATCGATAAAGGTCACCTCCACCTCGCTGTCTTTGGCGAGCAGCGACAGACCCAGCACCCCATTGCCACAGCCCAGATCGATCACCTTGCGGGCACTGTGGATGGGCAGATTGTCCAGCATAAAGCGGGCACCAATATCGAGACTGGTGCGCGAGAAGACATTGGCATGGTTGTGGATGAGCATGCCACTCCCCTCCAGCGGCCACACGGTCGGGAAGGGGTTGGCCAGCTCGGGTTGCCCGGCCTGCGGCTCGCAGTGAATGAGGCGCGCCTTCTTCCAGGCCAGCGAGGTACGGGTAGGCCCCAGATACTTCTCGAACAACTTGAGGGTGGAGGTATGAATATCCTTCGCCTTGCCGGCAGCGATAACGCGGGTTGCCGGTGTCACCACCTCCCGCAGCGCCAGCAGTTGCTGCTCCAGCAGTGCCTGATATTTGGAGACCTTGATCACCACCAGCGCAGGAGCATCGGGCAGCGGCGCCAGCGCATCCTGCAAGCGGATACCACCCGCATCCAGTCCGTTTTCGGCCAGATTGGCCAGGGTCGCCCGCTCACTGATGTAGGAGTCGGTGACGCAGCAGGGGGAGTGCGGATGCAGATAGGCGGCCAGCGCGCCAAAACCGTCATTCATGATGATGACGGGGCCCGCCTGCTCGAGGGGGGACTCCGCCAGAGTGTTGATCAGATATTCGTCAGCTGCATCCCAGGCTTGCAGGGTCTCCTGACTCTGGCGTGGGTAGCGGTAGAGCGTGAGTCGGCAATGGGGAGTGTCGAGAAGGGTTTGCATAAGAAGAGTCCAACCTCGGCTTCATTCATGGATACAGGCGCCAGGTGCGACGCAAAGTGGCGCTATTCTAGCGAGGAGCAGGAATTTCACCAGTTCGGAGCGTGCCAATGAACGGATAGCAGGTGATTTTCCTTTTGCGGGGGCTTATTCCACACCCAGACAGCCGATAGAATGGTCCGACATTCACTCTGGAAGCTGATCCTATGACTATCCAACAACTGATTGAAGCCAAGCTGACGGCAGCCCTCTCCCCCACTCTGCTGGAAGTGATCAATGAGAGCCATATGCATCGCGTGGAACCGGGCTCAGAGAGTCACTTCAAGGTGGTGATCGTCAGCGAACAGTTTGCGAGTCAGCGCCTTCTCTCTCGCCATCGTCAGGTCAACGCCATCCTGGCCGATGAGCTGGCCGGCGCTGTCCATGCACTTGCACTGCATACCTACACGGCAAGCGAGTGGCAGGAGAAGGGTAAGGCACCACGCACACCAGCTTGTGTAGGCAACCCCTCGCACTCCTGATCGGCTGGCTGTTACCCATTGCGCTGCCCCACCGCCCTATGGGTGACAAACACACAAAAATTAAACAAAAAGCCGCCAGCCTGCTGATCCTGACAACCATAAATAGGTATTTAATTCAGTTTTCCCTAGAAGCTGAGTCACAGCCTTACACAAACATACCCACATTGGGGTATTAAAATAAAAAAACCTTTAAAACCACAGCTTACAAGGAATTCAGGGGTTATTCATTGCAGGTTAATTTTGTGATGACGCAGGGATTTTGCCTATTTGGCATGGCAGAAAATGGGCCTTAAGTGGTAGACTCAAGCGCTTTTGAGTGACCTCGCATGTTGAATAATTGTTGAGCCTGACCACCCGGCGCAGCCACAACAGCGACTCATTCAACCACCCGTCGTGATGTATTTCTCGGCGCTAACCAACCTCTCTTCCCGTAACGGTAGTGCAATTAAGTATGATTACAATCAAAAGAGGACTGGACATCCCCGTGCTGGGTGCGCCAGAGCAAGTAATCTACGATGGCCCCGCCATCACCCGTGTTGCTACACTGGGCGAGGAGTTCGTGGGGATGCGACCTACTATGTTCGTCAAAGTAGGTGATCGCGTCATCAAAGGTCAGGAGCTCTTCGAAGACAAGAAGAATCCCGGCGTTAAATTCACGGCCCCCGCCACCGGCGTAGTTTCAGAGATCAACCGTGGAGCCAAACGTGTGCTCCAGTCTGTGGTCATCGACCTCGACGGCTCCGATGAGCAGGTGACCTTCGAGCATTTTGCCTCTTCCGAGCTGGCCAAGCTCGAGCGCAGCAAGGTGCAAGAGATCCTGGTTGCATCAGGCCAGTGGATCGCACTGCGCACTCGCCCGTTCAGCAAAGTCCCTGCGGTAGGCTCAGCCCCGCGCGCCATCTTCGTGACCGCGATGGACACCAACCCGCTGGCCGCCAACGCAGAGTTGATCATCAAAGAGCAGTCTCAGGCGTTTCTAGACGGTCTGGCCGTGCTGACTCGTCTGACCGACGGCACCGTCTATGTCTGTAAAGGCGAAGGCAGCCTGCCCCACTCTCCGCTGGCTCAGGTCAAAGAAGAGATCTTCGTCGGTCCGCATCCTGCCGGTCTGCCTGGTACCCATATCCACTTCCTGGATCCGGTCAGCAGCACCAAGGTGCAGTGGCACATCAACTATCAGGATGTGATCGCGTTCGGCAAGCTGTTCACCACCGGCCAGATCTATACCGACAAGGTGATCGCCCTGGCTGGCCCGAACGTGCTCAAACCGCGTCTGCTGCGTACCCGTCTGGGTGCCTGCATCAGCCAGCTCACCAACAATGAGCTGCGTGCCGATGAAAACCGCGTCATCTCCGGTTCCCTGCTGAGCGGCGCCAAGGCTGATGGTGTTCACGACTATCTGGGTCGTTACCACAATCAGGTCTGTGCACTGGGCGAGGGTCGTGAGAAAGAGTTCCTGGGCTGGATCAACCCCAGCGCCAACAAGTTCTCCATCACCCGCACCACCCTCTCTCACCTGATGAAGGGTCGCCTTATCAACTTCACCACCACTACCAACGGTAGTGACCGTTCCATGGTGCCTATCGGCAACTATGAACGGGTGATGCCACTCGACATCCTGCCTACCCTGCTGCTGCGGGATATGGTCTCCGGCGATACCGACGGTGCGCAAGCACTGGGTTGCCTGGAGCTGGATGAGGAAGATTTGGCCCTCTGTACTTTCGTTTGCCCCGGCAAGACCGAGTACGGCCCTATCTTGCGTGAGTGCCTGACCAAGATTGAACTGGAAGGTTAAGCGATGAGTTTCAAGCAACTTCTTGAAAATATGGAACATCACTTCGAACCGGGTGGAAAGTACGCCAAGTACTACGCCCTGTTCGAAGCGGCGTATACCCTGTTCTATACCCCGGGTACCGTTACCCGCAATGCCGCCCACGTCCGTGATGCGCTCGATCTGAAGCGCATGATGATCATGGTGTGGCTGGCCGTGTTCCCGGCCATGTTCTGGGGCATGTACAACGTTGGCAACCAGGCCATCGCCGCCATTGCCCACATGGGCTCGGCAGCCGGTGCCAGCAGCTGGCAATATGCCCTGGCCACCATGCTGGGTGCCTCCCTCGATCCGGCTGTTGCCGGTATCGGCAGCAAGATGCTGATTGGCGCCACCCACTTCTTCCCGATCTACATCACCGTCTTCTTTGTCGGTGGTTTCTGGGAAGTGCTGTTCGCCATGGTGCGCAAGCACGAGATCAACGAAGGCTTCTTCGTGACCTCCATCCTGTTTGCCCTGATCGTGCCGCCCGAGCTGCCCTTGTGGCAAGCTGCTCTGGGCATCACCTTCGGTGTGGTAATGGCCAAGGAAGTGTTCGGTGGTACCGGCAAAAACTTCCTGAACCCTGCGCTGGCTGGTCGTGCGTTCCTGTTCTTCGCCTACCCGGGCCAAATCTCCGGTGACGCAGTCTGGGTTGCCGTTGATGGCTACTCCGGCGCAACCGCGCTGAGCCAGTGGGCTCAGGGCGGCCAGATGGCGCTGATCAACGGTGCCACCGGTCAGGCTATCAGCTGGATGGACGCTTTCCTTGGCAACCTGCCGGGTTCCATTGGTGAAGTCTCTACCCTGATGATCCTGCTGGGCGCAGCCATGATCGTCTACATGCGCATCGCCTCCTGGCGCATCATCGCCGGCGTGATGGTCGGTATGATCGCCACTTCCCTGCTGTTCAACGTCATCGGTTCCGATACCAACCCCATGTTCAACATGCCGTGGCACTGGCATCTGGTACTGGGTGGCTTCGCCTTCGGTATGGCCTTCATGGCAACCGACCCCGTCTCCGCCGCCTTTACCAACAAGGGCAAGTGGTGGTATGGCGCCCTGATCGGCGTGATGGTCGTGCTGGTTCGCGTGGTCAACCCTGCGTTCCCGGAAGGCATGATGCTGGCCATTCTGTTTGCAAACCTGTTTGCTCCCCTGTTTGACCATTTCGTCGCTCAGGCAAACATCAAGCGGAGGATTGCTCGTGGCGTTTAATAAAGACTCAACCTTCGGCACCATCAGCGTGGTCACCGGCCTCTGTCTGGCCTGTTCCATCGTGGTATCCGTTGCTGCCGTTGGCCTGCGTTCTACCCAAGAGGAGAACAAGGCGCTGGATAAACAGAGCAATATTCTCTCCGTAGCCGGCGTGGACATCAGCGATGTAGCCAAGCGCGATCTGGCCAAGCTGTATGGCGACAAGATCGAAGCCCGTCTGGTGGATCTCGCCACCGGTAACTTTGTTGACGGCGATGCCGACAACTTCGATACCAAACAGGCGGCCAAAGATCCGGCGCAAAACATCCGTCTGGCTGCTGCCGAGGACAAGGCTGGCCTGCGCCAGATCTCCAAGCTGGTTCCGGTGTTCTTCGCCAAGGATGCCGATGGCAAGATCGACAACATCATCCTGCCCATCTACGGTCAGGGTCTGTGGTCTACCATGTATGCTTTCGTCGCCGTTGCCGCTGATGGCCAGACTATCAAGGGCATCACCTACTATGACCACGGTGAAACCCCGGGTCTGGGCGGTGAAATCGAGAATCCGGCCTGGCGCGAGCTGTTTGTTGGCAAGAAGCTGTTCGATCAGGATGGCATGCCGGCGCTGCGCGTCATCAAGGGTCACGCTCCGGCGGGCTCCGAGCACGAGATCGACGGTCTCTCCGGCGCCACCCTGACCGGTAACGGTGTACAGCATACCTTTGACTTCTGGATGGGTCCAAAGGGCTTCGGTCCTTTCCTGGCCAAGGTTCGTGCAGGAGAAATCAACAATGGCTGACAAGAGCGAAATGAAAAAGTTGCTGTTGACTCCAGTGCTGGGCAACAACCCCATCGCCTTGCAGGTGCTGGGTGTCTGTTCCGCACTGGCGGTTACCAGCCAGATGAAGACAGCGTTTGTAATGACCCTTGCGGTCATGGCGGTCACCGCCTTCTCAAACCTGTTCATCTCCCTGATCCGCAACCAGATCCCGAACAGCGTGCGGATCATTGCCCAGATGGCGATCATCGCCTCGCTGGTTATCGTGGTTGACCAGGTGCTCAAGGCGTATGCCTATGACATCTCCAAGCAGCTGTCGGTCTTCGTCGGCCTCATCATCACCAACTGTATCGTGATGGGCCGCGCCGAAGCCTATGCCATGAAGAGCGCGCCGCTCCCCTCCTTCCTGGACGGTATCGGTAACGGTTTGGGCTATGGCGCCATTCTGCTGAGTGTCGCGACCGTGCGTGAAGTGCTGGGCTCCGGCACCTGGTTCGGCATCGAGCTGCTGCCGCTGGTGAACAACGGTGGCTGGTATGTACCCAACGGCCTGCTGCTGCTGCCGCCGAGTGCATTCTTCATCATTGGTCTGATCATCTGGGGCGTGCGCACCAAGGATCCCAAGCAGGTGGAGGCGAAGGATTAAGGTATGGAACATTATCTGAGTCTGTTGATTCGTTCGATTTTTATCGAAAACCTGGCACTCTCCTTCTTCCTGGGGATGTGTACTTTCCTGGCAGTGTCCAAGAAGGTAAAGACCTCCATGGGTCTGGGTATTGCCGTTATCGTGGTGCAAACCATCGCCGTACCGGTCAACAACCTGATCTACAACTACGTGCTGAAGGCCGGAGCCCTCTCCCCTGACCTGGATCTGAGTTTCCTGAGCTTCATCACCTTTATCGGGGTGATCGCGGCGCTGGTGCAGATCCTGGAGATGGCGCTGGACAAGTACTTCCCGGCTCTCTACAACGCCCTGGGTATCTTCCTGCCGCTCATCACCGTGAACTGCGCCATCTTCGGTGGCGTCTCTTTCATGGTGCAGCGTGACTACACCTTCGTGGAGTCTGTGGTCTACGGTGTAGGCTCAGGTGCAGGCTGGATGCTGGCGATCGTTGCGCTGGCGGGTATCCGCGAGAAGATGAAGTACTCCGATGTTCCGGAAGGCCTGCGTGGTCTGGGCATCACCTTCATCACCGCCGGTCTGATGGCGCTGGGCTTCATGTCCTTCTCTGGTATCTCCCTGTAATCGGCTTTCCTGCAATCAGAAAGGAACGATAGATGGAAATTATTTTGGGTGTGGTCATGTTTACCGTGATCCTGCTGGCACTGGTGGCAGTGATTCTGTTCGCCAAGTCCAAGCTGGTGACCGCGGGCGACGTGACAATCAGCATCAATGGTGACCCGGCCAAGGCTGTGACCAGCCCGGCAGGTGGCAAGCTGCTCGGCGTACTCGCCGGCAACGGTATCTTCGTCTCTTCCGCCTGTGGCGGCGGTGGCTCCTGCGGCCAGTGCAAGGTACGGGTGAAATCCGGTGGCGGCGACATCCTGCCGACCGAACTGGATCACATCAGCAAGGGCGAAGCCCGTCACGGCGAACGTCTTGCCTGTCAGGTCACCGTTCGTGGCGACATGGACATCGAACTGCCGGAAGAGATATTCGGGGTGAAGAAGTGGGAATGTACTGTTATCTCCAACGATAACAAGGCCACCTTCATCAAGGAGCTCAAGCTGCAGATCCCCGATGGCGAGAGCGTGCCGTTCCGCGCCGGTGGTTATATCCAGATCGAAGCGCCGGCTCACCACGTTTACTACAAGAACTTCGATATTCCCGAGGAGTACCGTGGTGACTGGGATCGCTTCAAGATTTTTGATCTGGAGTCCAAGGTCGATGAGCCGATCATCCGTGCCTACTCCATGGCCAACTATCCGGAAGAGTTCGGCATCATCATGCTGAACGTGCGTATCGCCACACCGCCCCCGAGCAACTGGACTGCCCCTCCGGGACAGATGTCCTCCTACATCTTCAGCCTGAAGCCGGGTGACAAGGTGACCATCTCCGGTCCGTTCGGTGAATTCTTCGCCAAGGATACCGATGCAGAAATGGTCTTTATCGGTGGTGGTGCGGGTATGGCGCCTATGCGCTCCCACATCTTCGACCAGCTGCGTCGCCTGAAGTCCAAGCGCAAGATGAGCTTCTGGTACGGTGCCCGTTCCAAGCGCGAGATGTTCTATGTCGAAGACTTCGACATGCTGGCGGCCGAGAACGAGAACTTCACCTGGAACGTCGCCCTGTCCGATCCGCAACCGGAAGACAACTGGGATGGCTACACCGGCTTCATCCACAATGTGCTCTACGAGAACTATCTCAAGAACCACGAAGCGCCGGAAGATTGCGAGTTCTACATGTGTGGACCTCCCGTAATG
The DNA here is from genome assembly GCF_049175075.1 of Aeromonas sp. 600774. Classification (NCBI taxonomy): domain Bacteria; kingdom Pseudomonadati; phylum Pseudomonadota; class Gammaproteobacteria; order Aeromonadales; family Aeromonadaceae; genus Aeromonas; species Aeromonas sp. 600774. Next base: position 140,612 of record NZ_JAAKUJ010000006.1, on the reverse strand, counting down.
AACGCAGCCGTCATCAACATGCTCAAAGATCTGGGCGTTGAGGACGAGAACATCCTGCTGGATGATTTTGGTGGTTAATCCATGAACAGCGTTGTAAAAACCTGGCTAGCCTTCGGGCTAGCCTTTTTCTTGACAGGGTGCGGTCAGGAAAGCACGGTCCAGTCGAAACCGGAGATCCATATCACCGGCAGCACCATGGGCACTTACTACTCCATCAAGGTGGCGGACAACGTCATCAGCGATGCGGCCAAGTTTCAGGCCGAGGTCGACGTACTGCTGGAGCGAGTCAACGATCAGATGTCCACCTATCGTCCCGATTCCGAGCTGTCGCGCTTCAACCAGCACCACAGTTCGACACCGGTAGTGGTATCACGGGACACGGCTCGGGTCATAACAGAAGCCATTCATATTGGCCGTGAGAGCCAGGGGGCGCTTGACGTCACCGTCGGCCCCTTGGTCAATCTGTGGGGCTTCGGTCCGGACAAGCGACCGACCAAAATACCATCGGAGGAGCTGATCACCCAGACCCGTCAGAAGACCGGCCTGGGCAACCTGCACGTCATCACTTCGGTCGATGCCGATACCCTGCAAAAGGATATTCCCGACCTCTACGTTGATCTATCCGCCATTGCCAAGGGCTTTGGTGTCGACAAGGTAGCCGAGTATCTGGAGTCTCTGGGTGCGCGCAACTATCTGGTAGAGATCGGCGGCGAGCTGCGGATCAATGGCGTCAACGGCAAGGGACACCCCTGGCGCGTTGCCATCGAAAAGCCGACAGCCAATGCCGGTTCGGTGCAGGAGGTGATCGTTCCGGGTGACAACGGTGTGGCCACTTCGGGTGAATATCGCAACTACTATGAGATGGATGGCCAGCGCTTCTCCCACACCATAGATCCACGCACCGGCAAGCCAATCCAGCACCGCATGGTGTCGGTCACCGTGCTCCACCCCTCCTGCATGACCGCAGACGGGCTGGCGACCGTATTCATGGTCATGGGACCGGAGAAGAGCCTGGCCTATGCCAACGAGCGCGGCCTGGCGATCTTCGTGATCACCAAGACGGACAACGGCTTTGAAGAGGCCTACTCCGATGCGTTCAAACAGTATCTGGTCAGGAAATAGGGAGGATAGATGCAGGTTTTTCTGATCACCTTCGGGGTATTCATGCTGGTGATAGCCGCCATGGCTATCGGCTATATCTTCCAGAAAAAATCCATCTCCGGCTCCTGTGGCGGTCTGGGGAGCGTTGGCATCGAGAAAGAGTGCGATTGCCCGGAACCCTGCGACAATCGCAAGAAGAAGATGGCCAAGGAAGAGGCCCGTCGCAAGATGCTGGAAGAGAACCGCATCATCTGATGACCCTGATTTCTCGATAAACAAAAGCGCGCTGGTGGCGCGCTTTTTTATTGGCTTTCATGCAGTGTAGGCCGGTCATAATTTTCGCTCGATATAGAGGATCACCTCCCCCAAATGGATGCCGAACTTGCTGATAGCAGCGCGATTGATCAGTCGATCCTCATCCAGCAGATACATCCAGTCATCGAAGCTCACCCGCACCACCTCGCCATCCGGCAGCGCCAGATCGAGCTGATAACGCCAGTTGAGGGCGAACCCTTCGCTTTTACCCACCGCCTCTCCCACCACATCGGAAGCGGTACCGCGCCAGTGACCATCAGCCCCCTTGCTCAGATACCAGGTTCGGGTCTGCTGGCGGCCATCGTCAAAGTAGAACTGCTCGAACAGCTCTCCCTTGCCGTTCTGCCAGCGCCCCACCATCTCTACCCGAAAGCGACTGGTCACTTCGCCGCTGCGGTCGGTTACCAGGCCGTGAGCCACTAATTTACCGTTGAAGAAACGGGCGAGATCCCAGTTTGGCCCCTGCCCCCGATAGTCATCGAGACTGGCACCACAGCCGCTCAGCAGCAAAAAAGGGAGCAACAACAACCAGCGGTATGCACGATAGAAGGACATCAAAGACTCCATGTTCAGGGTTGGCCACGCAGGCGGCGGGTCAGGGCAGGATCGCGGCTATTGTCAGCCAGCCAGATGGCGAGAAAAGCGGCCGAAAAATGTGGATCGGCCAGAGTGCCGAGGGGTTTTTCCTGCCACCAGAAGTGGCCTGCCCCCCCCTTGTCGACATAGAAGGTGAGCTTGTCGCCTGCCTGCACATCGGGCCAGAGTGCTGCGAGCTGGCCGAGCCAGCGCTGACGCTCGGCGTCGGAGCCAAGACCGAGCCGCTGCCACTCGGCGGCGGTGGCGCTCAGCAGGTCTTCCCGCTCGATGGATCTGGCATAGGTGAGGGTCAGGGCCTGCGGATAGTGACCGGGCTGATAGCGCCCGCTCGCACTGTAGAGGGTGGCATCGTAGAGCTTGAACCAGAGCCAGTTCATCTCCCCCTGCCCGACCGGGCGCAGCTGCTGCCAGGGGGCGGCAGAAGCCTGCACCGCGGTTGCAGCAAAGAGCGTAATCGCCAGCAGCAGCGGGTTAATTCCACCCCATATGCCAGTGGTTGGGGTCTTCCAGTTCATGCCAGTCCATCTCCTGTTCCTGCAGGGTGTTGATATCCTGCATCACCACCTGCACCAGCTGCCCCTGCGCATCCCGCTGGCAGGCAACCACCAGATAGAAGCGATCAGTCAGCTCATGCTGGCTCTCTTTGGTCCATTTGGAAAACAGCAACGAGTCGGTCGAAAAGGTGTTTGTCATGACTCACCCTCCAGCTTGACCATTACCCACAGGAGTACGGGTAACCACCACATCCAGATCACTGCCAGCAGCGCCGAACTGATCCAGATGCCCCAGGGTAAGTTTACTGCCCCCATGGCAGCCCCCGCCACATAGGAGGAGGCACCGCCAAACACACCAAACAGAGCCTGCTGCCAGCGAGGCAAGCGCAGCAGCCAGCGCATACCGTGGGCCAGCGTCAGGGCAAAACCGAGCCAGAGCAGCACCAGCCAGAGGGGAAAACCGGACGGGAAACGGAACAGGCCGAGCTGCCAGAGCAGAGCATCCAGCAGACAGCCGGCAACCGCGATGGGAAGCAGCCGCCAGTCACGCTGGCGGCTGGGTGAGAAGAGAAAGTGCAGCAGCAACATTGCCAGCAGCGGGCCCGGCTGCTGCCACTTCACCGCCAGCAACCAGTAGAGGTTGAACCCCAGCAGGTGAGCCCACTGCCACATGGTCAGTGACCGCTTACTGGCACATCACCCGACCAGCCAGCGGGCCCCGGCTTGGCGGCCTCCAGCTGCACCAGACTGATGCTGCGCTCCCAGAATCCCCCCTCGCAATAGGCGAAGTAGAAGTGCCACAACCGGATGAAATCCTGGCTGTAACCGAGCTTGGGCAGCTCGGGCGCCAGCGCCAGAAAGCGATCGCACCAGTGAGCCAGGGTGCGGGCATAGTGATGGCCGTGATCGTGCAACCGTACCAGTTGCATGTCGGTCTCCCGCGCCAGCAACCCTGCCATCTGGGAGACGCTCGGCAGGCAGCCACCGGGGAAGATGTAACGCTGGATAAAATCGACCCCGCGCAGATACTGGGCGTGGCGCTGATCGGCGATGGTGATGGCCTGAATGAGCAGACGGCCACCGGGTTTGAGCAGCCGCGACAGCTGGCGGAAATAGTCGGGCAGGAAGGCGTGGCCCACCGCCTCGATCATCTCGATGGAGACCAGCTTGTCATACGTCCCCTCCAGCTTGCGGTAATCCTCCAGCAGCAAGGTGATGCGATCCCCCAGCCCCTCCCGCGCAATCCACTCCTTGGCATAGTCATGCTGGGCCCGGGAGATAGTCGTAGTGGTCACCCGGCAGCCATAGTGGCGGGCGGCATAGACGGCGAGGCCACCCCAGCCGGTGCCGATCTCCAGCAGATGATCGTAAGGCCCCAGCTCCAGCCGCTCGCAGATGGTGCGCAACTTAGCTTGCTGACCCTCTTCCAAAGTGGCCTCGGCGCTCGGGTAGATGGCGCTCGAGTACTGCATATGGCTGTCGAGAAAGCCCTGATAGAGGGTATTGCCGAGATCGTAGTGGGCGGCGATGTTGGAGCGCGAACCGGTCAGGGTATTGCGGTTGAGCCAGTGGCGCACCTTGTTGAAGGGGAAGCTGAGCCAGCCGAGGCGCCGTTCGAGGGAGTCGAGTAGGGTCAGATTGCGGGCCAGCAGCCGCACCAGCGCCACCGGATCCGGGCTGGTCCAGAGTCCCTCCACCCAGGTTTCTCCGGCGGCAATGCTGCCCCCCAGCAGCAGGCGACGATAGAAGGTCGGATCCTGCACTACCAGTTCGGCATGCAGATCGGTACCCGCGACGCCAAAGCTGTGGCGCTCACCGCCATCCCGCAGCAGCAGCTGGCCATGTTCGAGGCGACCCAGCAGATTGAGCAGCAGTTGTCTTGCCCCCTTGTCGATGAAAGAGGCAGAGAGGGTTGATTGAGCAAGTTCCATTAGCGGCTCTCCGGATGGGTAAAAATCGGGGTTCGTTTGATAAAAAGACGCAGGGCCTGCCAGTAGATCCCGAGCAGCACCTTCATAGTCATCCATGGCCAGCGGGCCAGCAGGGCCACCAGCCCCTTGCGTGACAAGGGTTCGCGCGTGAGCGCCAGGGTTGCGTCAAACAGCTTGGCTTCACCGGATACGGGATGACTCTCGATATGGATCAGAGTCTCCTGCGCGGGCGGCCTGATCCGCCAGTGATAACGCATCGCCAGCCCCATAAAGGGGGAGACGTGAAAATCCTTGTCATGGGGCGCCAGCGCCGCCAGATCCAGCAGGTAGTAGTGACGCTCGTTCCAGGGGGTGTTGGAGACCTCTGCCAGCAGATAGCGCGCCTCGCCCTGCCGGTAGCAGAAGTAGAAGTTGACCGGGCTGAAGTAGAACCCCAGACAGCGCACATTGCCGAGCAGCAGCACCCGCCCCTCGGGGTCGGCATCGCCACCCAGCTCGCTCACCTTATGCCACACCGCCTGCTTGAGGCACCCCTCGCTGCCCTTGAGATAGTCGTCGCGGTGAAACGAGAGCAGCCCAGCTCGCTCAACCCCGAACCAGCGCCCCTGATCGAGCTGCGGCAGCTCGTCGAGATCCAGCCCCAGCATAAAGAGGCTGTAGGAGAAGGCGTGAGCCCGCGGCGCAAAACGGCGGTGGCGTACCGAGCCCTGCCAGATGGCGCTGGTGACGCCAGCCAGTTCGTCGGCACGCTCATGTTCGGTGGCCACTGTGGCGCCGTTCATAGCTCGGCCCCGAAGCGCCTGGCGACGTCCAGCGCGCTGCGTACCCCATCCTCGTGGAAGCCGTTGTACCAGTAGGCGCCACAGAAGTGGGTGTGCTGCTGGCCGCAGATCTCCGCGCGGCGCTGCTGGGCGGCGATGGAGGCCTGATTGAACACCGGATGGTGATAGACAAAGCGGCGCAGCACCTTGCTCTCATCCACCTTGCCCTTGGGATTGAGGCTGACGCAGAAGGGCTCCGGCGAGTTCACCCCCTGCAGGATGTTCATGTTGTAGCTCACCAGCGGCCGCGCCTCGTCGTTGCCATCGAGCTGATAGTTCCAGCTGGCCCATGCCTTGCGGCGGGTGGGCAGGCAGCGGGCATCGGTATGGAGCCAGACATCGTTGGCCTGATAGGGCATGTCGCCGAGGATGGCCAGCTCCCGCTCGCCGGGATCCGCCAGCAGCGCCAGCGCCTGATCGCTATGGCAGGCGAAGATCACCTCGTCAAACCGCTCCTCGCCGTAACTGCTCTGGATCACCACCCCATCCGCTTCCCGCCGTACGCTCTGCACCGGACAAGCAAGGCGGATCTGCGACTGCCAACCCGCGGTGAGTGGCCCGATATATTCCCGCGAGCCGCCCGGGATCACGTACCACTGGGGGCGATTGGCCACATCCAGCAGGCCATGGTTGGCAAAAAAGCGCAGGAAGAAGCCAAGGGGGAAGGCGCGCATATCGGCCAGGGTCGATGACCAGATCGCCGCCCCCATCGGCAAGATGTAGTGGCGGGCGAAGTAGTCGCTAAACTCCCCCGCCAGCAAAAAATCCCCCAGAGTCAGCTCGGGGCCAGCCCCCTGATGCTGACCATCCGCCAGCCAGGCCCGCGCCTCCCGGTTGAAACGCAGGATCTCGGCAACGAAGCCGTAGAAGCGCGGGCTCAACAGATTGCTGCGCTGGGCAAACAGGGTGTCGAGGTTGTGGCCGTTATACTCCAGCCCCTCCGGGCTCTTCACCGAGAAGCTCATCTCGGCCGGTTGGCGCGCCATGCCGATCCGCGCCAGCAACTTCAAGAAGTTGGGGTAGGTGCGATCGTTGAAGACGATAAAGCCGGTGTCGATGGCATAGCTGCGGCCAGCCTGATTCACATCGACGGTCGCTGTGTGGCCGCCCAGGGTCGGAGCCGCCTCGAACAGGGTGATGTCATGGAGTTTGTGGAGCAGAAAACCGGCGGTGAGCCCCGAGATCCCTGAACCGACGATGGCGATCTTTTTCTTCATGAATGGCTTCCTTTCGATACGAGTGCGCGGCCAAGGCGCAGCCAGAGCCCCACCGGCAGCGCACCAAGCAGGCGCAGCAACCAGATGAAACGGCGGGGAAAGTGGATCTGGTGACGACCAGCGGTCAGCCCGTCCATGATGGCGCGAGAGGCATGCTCCACCGTCACCAGACAGGGCATGGGAAAATCATTTTTGGCGGTGAGCGGCGTCTGGACAAAGCCGGGGCGGATCAGGGTCACCCCGATCCCTTTGCTGGCCAGATCGAGGCGCAAGGTATCCGCCAGATAGTCGAGGGCAGCCTTGGAGGCGCCATAGGCCTCGGCCCGAGGCAGCGGCAGCCAGCTCACCGACGAGCTAACGATGGCCAGCCGTGACCCAGCCCCGAGCAACGGCAAGAAGGCGGCCAGCGCATGGCCGGTGGCGGTCAGATTGGTCTCAATCACTCGGGCAAACAGCGCGCTGTCAAACCCCTCCGCCACATCCATGTACTCGCAGTTGCCTGCGTTGAGGATCAGCAGATCGAGGGATGGCAGCATAGCAGCCACCCCGCTCATTGCGGCCAGATCCCGGGCATCGAACTGCAGCGGCGTCACGCCATCCAGCCCCAGCGCCTGCAGCCGTTCGCCATCGCGGCCACAACCCCACACCTGCCAGCCGGCGCGCCGGTAATCCAGCGCCAACTGGCGACCTATGCCGGAGGTCGCGCCTGTGATAAGCACTCGGCCGCTCATGCGCCAAGCCTCATCTTGATGGTGCGAACCACTGGCCCGAGCAACGGCAACTGCTCGTAGAGCATGGCGCCCAGGTCAAAATAGTCCCTGTGCTGGCACACCTTGCCCGCCTCGTCGAATTCGAGGCGGGTGGCCCCCTCCACCGTCACCGGCTCACCACCACGCAATCTGGGGTGAGAGAAGGTCATGGTCCAGCCGAGCCAGGCCTGTGGCCCTTGCTGCTGCTGACTGGTGATGACGAAACGGCAGTAGGCGAGACGCTGATAGAGGGCGGCAAAATAGTCGCCAAGGGCCGCCAGCCCCTCGATACGGTGAGCCGGATCGATAAAGACCACCTGTTCGGCATAGACCTCGGGCAAGCGGTGCAACTGCTGTTTGTCCAGTTGTTGATAGAGGCCAATAAAGCGGGCCAGCGGCTCGTTCATCCTATTTCTCCAGAGAGCGAAACATCTCGATGGCTCTCACCCGGGCAATGGCGTGATCCACCATGGGGGCCGGATAATCCTGCCGCCTCTTGAGCCGTAGCCAGTCGTGGGGCTGATGCACGTAAGCGGCGGGAATATCGGCCAGTTCAGTTACCCAAGTACGGATAAACTCCCCTTGTGGATCAAATCGTTGCCCCTGAGTGGTGGGGTTGAAAACCCGAAAGTAGGGTGCCGCATCGGCACCGGTGCCCGCCGCCCACTGCCAGCCACCGTTGTTGGCTGCCAGATCCCCGTCGATCAGTCTACTCATGAAGTAATCCTCCCCGAGCCGCCAGTGGATATGGAGATCCTTGGTAAGAAAACTCGCCACTATCATCCGCAACCGGTTGTGCATCCAGCCGGTGGTGTTGAGACAGCGCATCGCAGCATCGACGATGGGGTAGCCAGTGCGCCCCTCGCACCAGGCGGCGAAGGCATCCGGATCCCAGCTCCACGGCAAGGCTGCCGTCTCTGGTTTGAAGGGGCGATTCATGGAGAGAGTCGGGATCAGCAGCAGCAGGTGGCGATAGAACTCGCGCCAGATGAGCTCATTGAGCCAGACAAAGCCGGGCTGGGCCTTGGACTGGGGCCGGTAGCCAAGGCGCTGCTGGAGCGCCGCCACACACTGGCGCGGGCTGATGATGCCCGCAGCCAGATAGGGGGAGAGCACGGACGTGCCCGCGATGGCTGGAAAATCACGCTGTTCGCCATAGTCAACCACGGCACGCTCCAGAAAAATGTTCAAACGGCGCAGAGCTTCTGCCTCCCCCACTGGCCAGCGGGGATCAGGCGTCAGCTCGCCGAGAGCCTCATCAACCCACGCACGTTCGGCCAGCGGCTGCCACGGCAACGGCTCGCCACGCGGTGTCGGCGCCCGATGAATGACAAAACCATCCTCGTCGAGAGCCTTGAGCCAGGCACGGCTGAAGGGGGTGAAGACTTTGAACATCTCCCCCGACCCGGTCAGCACACGCCCCGGCGGCAACACGCAGCAGCCGTTGAACCAGTGACAGCTCACCGCCTGCTCTGCCAGTGCGGCAGTGACGGTGTGGTCACGACGCAGCTCATCGATCTCGATGGCTTGATTGGCGTAGAGCTGGGTTACGCCCAGCTCGCGGCAAAGATCTGCCAGCGCTGCTGGCACCTCGGCAAAGGTCTCCACTCGCAGCAGATGAAGCGGGATGCCGAGCGCCGCCAGCTCGCGGCCCAATTCATTCACCTGCGCAAACATAAAGCGCTGACGGATGGGGGCCATTTTGTGCTGCTGCCACTGGGTGGGGGAGATGATAAAGAGGGCGGCGACCGGCTCATCACCAGCGCAGGCATGCCGCAGCGCGGGGTTGTCGGCAAGGCGAAGATCATTGCGAAACCAGACCAGTTTCATGATTCTTTCCTCCCGCGTCCGCTGGTGCCAGCAGCATCTGGGGCATCCGCCATCAGCTCGGCAAGGCTCGCCTGCCAGCCATGGGCTTTAAGCCACTCATCGTCGTAGAGGCGCCCCAGCTCACCAAACAGGCGCGTGCCGGCGGGCCAGCCGGTAGCCAGCTCCTGCTTACCGAGCCCTGCCCCCAGCAGCACCAACCAAGGGGTGGCAGCACGTCCCTCAAGCAGGCTGGCATGGCGGGGCTCCACCGCCCCCAGCAGTTGCACCTCATAACCCTGACCGATCAGCTCGTAAGCAGCCCACACCAGATCGAGGGGGCCAACCTGTCCCCAGCTCGCCAGCGTAATCGGCACGCCCTTCTCCTGCTCGATCAGGTGGCGGGCGAAGCGGGTATGGAGCCAGCCCAGCCACACCTGTTGCAGCAACTCGCCATCCGGCCGATCGCGCCACAACCCCAGCAGCCGCTCCACAAGCGGTTGCAGTATCCGGCTGCGCACCAGTTCGAACGGATAGCTAGCCAACAGATCGCTGAGCTCGGCCTCCGCCTTGCGCTGATTGAAGGCAAGCAGTGCCTGACTGAACTGCTCCAGGGTCTGCTGCCAGTGATCGCTCACTGGCTCGGAATGGGGTTCGCTCAAGAGCCCCTTCACCTGCCCGATACTCACACCCCGCTCCAGCCAGCTCAGGATCTCGCCGATTTGGCGGATATCCTGCTCGCTGTAGAGGCGGTGGCCCTTTTCGGTGCGGGCCGGTTGCACCAGACCATAGCGGCGCTGCCAGGCACGCAGGGTCACGGCGTTGACGCCGGTGAGACGGGAGACCTCGCGAATGGGGTAGATCCCCTCATCAGCCAGAGGAGCAACTTCTTGCGATAAATCAGACATGACAACGTCCATCAAACAGAGGTGTAAAGCGCCCCGATGCAAACCATGCGCCGAGGCAACAGAACGGATTCAGAGCCCGTAACGCAATTTGAGCGTATCGGGGTGCGGATTGAGATAAACCTGCTCGGCGAGATAGGGATTGGGGTACTCGCGCAGGTAGTGGCGGATCAAGGTGAGCGGCACCAGCAAGGGGAAGATGCCGGTGCGGTACTTGTCGATGGTATCGGCCAGCTCCTGCTTCTGGGCCGGGGTCAGCACCCGCTTGAAGTAGCCCTGCAGGTGCATCAGCACATTGGTGTGGCTGCGACGGTTGGCCCGCAGGGTCAGCGCGGTCATCAATCCCTTGATGTAGTTGTCGGCCACCTCCTGCAAATTGGTGGACTTGCCCAGATTGCCGAGCAGCTTGCCGAGCGCCCTGTAGTGGGTGGTGGCGTGGGAGAGCACCAGATACTTGTAGCGGGAGTGGAAGCGGATCAGCGCAGAGGCGGTGATACCACGCGCACAGAGCTGCTGCCAGTCGTGGTAAGCGAAGACCCGCAGCACGAAATTCTCCCGCAGGATGGGATCACAGAGCCGGCCATCCTCTTCCACCGGCAACAGGGGGTTGGCCTCCATCAACGCCTTGGCAAAGAGGCCGATCCCCTCCTTGGCGCTCCCCTCATTGTTGGCGCCATAGACCTTGACCCGCTCCATACCGCAGCTGGGTGATTTGGCACAGAGGATATAGCCGGAGATGAAGTCGAGCTGGCGTGCCTTCTGCTCGCTGAACGCAATCAGCTTTTCAGTGACATCGAAGCTACCATTGCTCGCCTCGGCACGGATCTCGCCGTTGCGCTTGACCAGCCGGATGGCGGCGCGAGGCGCCCCCAGACCGATAGCCATCTCGGGACAGACGGGGTGATAGTCAAAGTGAGCGCCAAGATCCCGTTCGCAGAAGCTGGAGCGCTTGTGGCCCCCGTCGAAACGCACCTCTTGTCCCAGCAGGCAAGCACTGATACCGACTTTAATCTTGTACATGATGGCACTCCTTGTATAAACCTTGATTCAGTTATAGCAGTTATACAAAAAAATGGAAGTTGTATAACTATCGCCGACTGATACGACACAAGGAGAAAAAAGAGATCACTGGAAAACGAAAAAACCCATGGCGAACGCCATGGGTAAAAATCAAGACACTACGGACTACTGGAAGGGGGATTAGAAACTGTATTTCACACCCAGGCTGGAGATGGAGCCTTTCTGCAGATCCCAGCTGCGATAGGTGTAGTCGGCAGTCAGCGCCCAGTTCTGGTTGAGCTTGTAAGCACCGCCTACCTTGAAGTCATGCATATCATCGGTCATGTTGGCGTAACGGTAAGCCGTGGAAAGCTCGATGTCGCCGATGTCGTAGCGCAGACCCACTTCACCGTACATGCTGCCACTATCCTTGCGAGCCACTTCGTCCCATCCCTTGTTGTTCTTGGCCAGCTCACGCTCAAGTTGATAGCCCATCAAACCGGTTTCGCCATAGAGATTGAGTCCTGTGCTCAGCGGGGTAAAGACACCGATACCCAGGCTGGAGATGGACATGCTGTCATTGCCGTCGTTGCGGGAGGTGAATTCGGTTCCGGCACGACCGTAGAAGTTGGAGCCAAAGCTCTTTGAGAGGTCCAGGCTCAGACCACCAAAATCACGGGTACCTTTGCTGGCAGCATCACGGGGAAATGCAGCGCTGTCTTGGCTCAGGTAATCAGACTTGGTGTGCGCCCAGGTCAAACCGCCCTTTGCGTAGCTGAACGCATCCTGTGCCAGAGCGGAAGTAGAGGCGAAACCGGCCAGAACCAGAAGAGATACAGTTGCTTTTTTCATGATGATAACTCCATGTGATTGGGCCCGTTGCTAGCGAGCTGGTATGGAGTCATTGTGCGGTCAGCATCCCGGCTTGCCGAGCGGCAAGCTGTTGCAAAACCATGTCAGATGTAAGCAGATATTTCCCGAGATGTCAGGGGTAACAAATTGCCGGCCCAATCGGTTTGCATGGGCCGGACAACACCAAATCAGCGGAAGACCACCTCATCAATTTCGACCCTGACCAAGGGCTGCCCGGTCAATCCGGCAGGACGGGGGATCTCGAGGGCCAACGACGGACGGACTTGCCCCTTGCGCAGATAGGTCTCCGGCAGGCGGTTCTCGGCAACCCAGAAACGGGCCTCCTGACGGCTCAGCTGCACTCCGTCAGCACTGAACAGGGTCACCATGCCACGCACCCCGACCACATTGCGGGTGCCGGTATTGCTCACCATAAAGGTCAGCGCCAACGGATCCGATCCCTCGAGCTTGTCCAGCTTGACCACCACACCGTCGCGTGCCGCTTGTGACAGCAATTCGGGGTTGGCCTTGGCCTGCTCGGTCAGTACCGAGGCGGCAACCGCCACCACGGCCCCCGCTTTCCCATCAGCAGCTATACCCTGCACGGGTTCGGCCGGTTTGACCACCAGATACTCCCAGGTAAAGTCATCGTTGAGCTGAACCTGCCGACCATCAGGCAGGGTCACCTGGGTAACAGGAGCTGCCTGCGCCAACACGGGCGAGAGACAGAGAGCAACCAGCAAACGGGAGAAAGCTTTCATGGCATGAACACTCGGTAACGGGTGAAAGGGCGACAGTATAAACAGTCGCCCCCCTCCTTGCCTATGACAGCACTCACGTTCTGGCTCCGGCGTCGCTTGCCCACGGGCTAGATGGCGAGATCGTGCCGCTCTTTGTGCGCCATATCCAGAGTCACCAGATCGAACTCGGTCCTCTTGAGGGCAGAGAGAATATCCGATTGCATATCAAAGGCCTGAGCACGCTGATGCTCGGGCAGACGCACCCGGGCCAGGGTGGTAGAGCAGTCGCACAGGGTATGGAAAAAGACCTGCGCCTCATCCAGCCCCATGTCGGCCAGCATCTGTTCGGCCTGATCCACCATTCGTAGATAACGTTGCTTCAACTGCCGTGGATTGGTGAAGCGATTGCTGAGACAACCGTTGCTCCCTTTGCCCCAACGACCGAGCTGACGCTTGTTGAAGCCATAGCGAAAATCACGGCTCATCACCCCGTTATCGGCAAAAAACCAGATGGTGTTGGCAGGCAGTGAGCCGAACTGGGCAAGATAGTCATCACGCTCCTCCACCGCGGCCGGGACCAGCAACGGCAGATGAGCCCATTCCGGACGAGCCTGCACATACTCACCAATGCGGCGAACCGGATCGATCAACCCCTCCATATTCGGCAGGCGATCGCAAAAGATGATCTCGTCACTCTTGATGATCCAGTGGTCGATACCGTAACGCTGGCAATAACGCCGGGCCCGAGCCACCTCACTGCGGCTGCGGGTCGGATTATCGAGGGTGATGGCGCGGATCTTGACGCCGCTGGCACGACACAGATCGATGCTGTAACAGGACTCCAACCGCCCCGAAAAAGAGACTATCAGCTCGTCAAAATTTGCCAGTTGCTCAATCAGCTGCAGCTCCCTGGCTTGAAAAGAGTGATCATATCCCTGATTCAAGACAACAACATTGGCATCCATTAAACAGCTCCGGATGATAAACAGGTGGCTTATTGTGCGGGAAACAAGCTGAATAGGCCCTTACAGAGTCAGGTTAAAATTAAAACTTGATGATTATTTCCCGTGATTTATCCGTAAAATCAACATCTTGAGCGTCATACACTCGCAATCTGGCCTGATGTACCCGATGGGCTCGCAAAAAACCCTGCGCCTGATCCAGTGAGGTGAAGGTCAGGTGCTCCCCCTCGCTGTCGGTCAGACAGAGATACTCCCCTTCCGCCTCGATACAGAGCTGATAACCGCTGCCATCCTTGCAGGCGATAATCAGGGTTGCCTCGGGATAGTGACTGAGCCAATTGCGAAACCGGCCATGCTCCATAGTGCTCCCACAGGGGCATCACCCCTTGTCAGTGACAGGCAAACAGCCCAACTCACCCAGTTGCTGACGGCAACTCGCCACGTCGGTAAAGACGATCCCCCTGATGCCGAGGGCCTCGGCGGCCGCAATATTGGCGGGACTGTCATCAATGAAGATGCACTCTGCCGGCTTGAGATCGAACGACACCAGCAGATAGCGATAGATATCCGGCTCCGGCTTCATCATCCGCACCCGCGCCGAGACCACCTTGCCACTGAAAAAGCGCCAGAAAGCCTGGTGCTGCTCCAGCCAGTCGATGCTGGCATGCCCCATGTTGGAGAGGGCATAGAGCGAATGGCCCGCTCCGTGCAGCTCGGCTATCAGGGTTAGCATAGCGGGATCTGGCTGCAGGGAGGCGGGAACTGCCTGTAAAATGGCCAGATTCTCCGCCACCGAGAGGCCGGTGCGCGCTTGTGCTTCCCGGGCCATGGTGTGGAGTGACATGGTGCCTCTGTCTACCTCTAGCCAGTCCGGGTGGTTAAAGAGCTGCTCGGCCAACTGTTCGGCTCCTTGCGGGCCACGCACCGAACGCACTATGCCTACCGGATCCCAGCTCACCACCACCCGTCCCAGATCGAAAATAATCGCCATCGTCTTTACCTCCCCCACTGGGTTGCAATCATCAAAACAGAGTCAATAGAACATCGCTTATACGCCATTTTCTTAACCGGATACCCTGCCCCCATCCCAGCCTGCGGGCAAGTTTTACTTGCATCGCAGCGGCAAATCCCTTAATGGTTATGACGTTACTTCAAGGACACACCTATGCACGCACCATTCTTCTTTGCTTTCTCGTTTATCAGGCCCGCTTAAGGGAAGGCCTGTCGTCGTGTGAACAGAAAGCAAAGACGAATCGAGCCTCCCCTAGCGGAGGCTTTTTTTTGCATTAATATCAATCGATTACTTGGATAGGGAACAATCATGGCAACGCTCGACGAGATCAGACAAGACATCACCCGGTTGGATCAGGAGCTGCTTGCCCTGCTGGCAAAACGCAAGACCCTCAGCATCGAGGTCGCCCGTGCCAAGCAAGCCAACCCGCGCCCCATCCGTGATCACCAGCGGGAGCAGGAGCTGCTGGTCGCCCTGATCCAGAAAGGGCGCGTGCTGGGGCTGGATGCCCAGTACATCACCCGTATCTATCACACCATCATCGAAGACTCTGTGCTCTCCCAGCAGGCCTATCTGCAGAGCCTGCTCAACCCGGAGCAGCAAGAGCCGATGACCAGCGTCGCCTATCTGGGGCCACGCGGTTCCTACTCCAGCCTCGCCGCCCGCAAATATCTGGCGCGCTACAAGGATCAGGTGATCGAGGTGAACTGCCAGAACTTCCGCGAAGTGCTGGATGCGGTGGAGTCAGGCCGCGCCGCCTTCGGTGTGCTACCCATCGAGAACACCAGCTCGGGCTCCATCAACGAAGTCTATGACGTGATGCAGCATACCAGCCTCTCCATCGTTGGTGAGCTCACCTACCCCATCGAGCACTGCATTCTCACCGCCGTGCCGACCGAGTTAAGCCGCATCAAGACCTTCTATGCCCACCCGCAGGTGTTTCAGCAGTGCTCCCACTATCTGAGCAAGCTGGAAGGAGCCCGTCACGAGATCTGCGACTCCTCCTCCAGCGCCATGATGAAGGTCAAAGAGCTGGCGAGCCCAGAGGCGGCAGCCATCGGCAGCGCCGCTGGTGGCGAGCTCTATGGCCTGGACGTGCTGGCCGAGCAGCTGGCCAACCAGAAAGAGAACTACAGTCGATTTATCGTGGTGGCGCGCAAGCCCATCGACGTGGCACCGCAGATCCCGGCCAAGACCACCCTCATCATGTCCACCTCCCAGAAACCGGGCTCGCTGGTGGAAGCGCTGCTGGTACTGCGCAACCACGAGATAAACATGACCAAATTGGAGTCCCGTCCGGTGCAGGGCAACCCGTGGGAAGAGATGTTCTACCTGGATGTCTCCGCCAACCTGCAGACCCCGGCGATGCAGGCAGCACTGGTGGAGCTGACCAAAATCACTCGCTATATCAAGGTGCTTGGCTGCTACCCGAGCGAGGATGTGAAACCCACCGCAGTGCCGCCGGTGCTGATGGGGAGCTAACCAGTCCACAACAACAAAAGGCGAGCACCCTGCTCGCCTTTTTTTGATGTCTGTTTTCAGGTCAGGCAATAACTCAGAACTGACCAGCCATCAGCTGATTGATGTTGTAGAGGGCGCGGGTATCGAGCTCCATCTCGGTGGCATAGGTGTTGCCGCGTGGATAAGAGGCCACCACCCGGGCACCGCGCACCACGCCTGCTACCGACACATCGAGCGAGTTGGAGGTCTGGGTCAAGTCACGATAGCTGCTCTGGCCGCGGACCTGCTGACCATTGAGCTGCTCGGCCAGCTCGCGATAAGCATCCATCTTTGAAGCGCGAATGGCTTGCAACATTTTCTCAGACTGGGAAGGGCCGGGCTGGATGTCGATCACCGCATACCCCACCGCCTTGAGCACCGGAAAATCATCGGGCTTGCCACCCTGGGTGTAATCCACGACCCGGTTACCACTGCAACCGGTGAGCAAGAGTGCCAACAGGCAACCAAACAGGATCTTCATGACTCGCTCCTCACGGGGTCAGATTGACCAGATGACCGCCCGGCCGCGCCTGGCTGTCACGCATCAGATAACCGCGATTGATCGATGCCCGACCAAACGAATTGTTGGCACCGAACAGATATTTTTGCGGGATCAAGCTCTGAGCCGTGGTCTCCACCATTTTGGTACGCATGTCGATGATGCGTGCGTTGACCAGGATCCCCTTGCTGTTGCGGCTGAAGGTGCCGACCAGAATGCGGGAGATGGGCAGGCGGGAAGAGAGCTCCTTGTAGTTGCGGCTCAAAACAAAGTCACCCTGTGGCGTCACCTTGATGCTACCGGTCAGCTTGAAGTCCACCACCACCTCGCCGCGGCGGTTGAGCTCGTAGATAAAGCTCTCCTCAATCTGCTGCCCCATCCAGTTGGTATCCTGCAGGGTATCGAGATCGACGAATGAGGCTACCGCGATGGGCTCGGTCAGGGTGGTCAGCGATTTGCGCTCCATCAGCTGATCGGTCATACGCGCCACCAGCCAGTTGAGCTCCATCCCCTGCGCCGCCTGGCGGGGGTCACCCAGATCCCGATTGATAGGGTCGGAGCCGCACCCGGTCAATGCCAGGGCGAGCGCCAACGCCGTGATGAGTTTGTTCATGGATACCTTTCCTGTATCTGCACCTGACTTATTATCGGACGCGCCGGACAAACCTTGAGCCGGGAATGAGGCATGATTCTTGCTGAAAGCTTCGCTGTTGAGCCAATCTCTGGCGGATGGTCAGAAAAACGTCATCGAACAACTGGTGTGATCCATGTCGGCCCGCCATGTCCTCTTCAAGAGAAGGGGCTACGAGTCGCCTAATCAAGGTATCTGTTATGAAATTACCGCTGCTGTTGACCCTGCTGCTGGCCAGCCTGAGCGCCCGCGCCGAGCTTATCGAAGCGCAGGGCAGCGCCGCCATTCTGGGGGGCGATGAGGTCTATGCCCGCGAGCAGGCGACCCGCGACGCCCTGCGTCAGGCGCTGCTGGCTAGCGGCGCGGCCGTTTCCAGCGTCCAGCGTCTGGAAAATGGCAGCCTGCGATCCGAGCAGATCCAGATCCGCTCCGGCGGCGACATTCGCCAGTACCGGCTCAAGCGGGAAGAGGTGCGCAACGGTCGCATGTATATCACGCTAGTGGCCGACATTCAGGCCGAGCGCCAGATCTGCCAGACCCAGCACTTCGCCAAGGATTTGACATTGGTCAGGCTACGCCTGCGCTACCCCGATCAGGCCAGCTATGGCGCCATGGACGACATGCCGGAAAATCTCTCGCGCCGGCTGTTCGAAACCCTCGCCAACGCACCGCAAGGGGTCGCGGTGCGCCAGTGGCTGGATGAAAACCTGCGCATTGATCCGCTCCACCTGCAACAGGGAGATCGCAGCGCCCTCGAAGAGATCAAGGCGCTTAGCCTGCGCACCGACAGCCAGTATCTGGTACTCGGCAGCATCGATGATCTCTCCATCGAGCCACAGGGCAACCAGCTGACCAGCTGGTATGAGGATCCCGTGCGCAACTTTCGCATGCAGCTCTACCTGTTCGACGGCATCAACGGCAGCCTGATCAACCGCAAGGTCTACGAAGGGCGCGCCACCTGGACCTTTGGCAAGCGGGATCAGGTGGGCAGCAGCAGCGGCCAGTTCTGGCAATCGAGCTACGGCCAAGAGGTCAACTACCAGTTGCAGCAAGCCGCTCAGGATCTGGTGGCCCAGCTTACCTGCGCCCCGGTCACCGCCCGGGTGGTCGGCCAGAACGAACGCGGCCCCTACATCAATCTGGGACGGCGCAACGGCGTCAAGCTCGGCGACCAGTTTCGCATCCAGCACAATGCCGACTTCATCGACCCTTACGGCAAGTCGCGCATGATGCGCAACCCGGCCGACGGTCTGTTCGAGGTGGTGCAGGTATTCGACGATGGCGCCATCATCAGCAGCCAGAACAAATATTCACCGTTCAACATCCAGAATGGGGATTTGGCAGTATTGGAATAACGGAGCAAGGGAGTTACCAGCGAATGGCATCTCCCGAGCTTCTCATTGGTATGGCTGACTAGCGGGTTGGTATCGGTCAGGTTCCCAGCACCTGACGCAGCCGCTCCTGCGCAACGCCTACCAGCAGGTCAGGCTGGAACTTGGAGATAAAGCGGTCACAGCCCACCTTCTTGACCATGGCTTCGTTGAAGTTGCCGCTCAGGGAGGTATTGAGGGTGATAAAGAGATCGGACATGCGCGGATCACTGCGCACCTCGTGGGTCAGCCGGTAGCCGTCCATCTCGGGCATCTCGGCATCGGTGATCATCAACAGGATCTCGTTGGTCACCTTCTTGCCTGCATCGCACCATCCCTTGAGCAGGGTCAGCGCCTGCAAGCCATCCTGGCACTCGATCACTTCCAGCCCCAGCTGACCAAGGGTCTCACGCACCTGGGTACGGGCTGTACTGGAGTCATCGACAATCAGCACCTTGCGACCATGCATTTCCGGCAGGATCTCCCGATCCAGCACCTCTTCGGAGATGCGGATGTCATAGGTGATGATCTCCGCCAGCACCTTCTCCACGTCGATGATCTCGACGATCTGATCGACCCCGTCTTCCGGGATGCGGGTGATGGCGGTGAGGTAGTTGGCACGCCCCGCAGAGCGCGGCGGTGGCAGGATATCCTTCCAGGTCATGTTGACGATATTGGCCACCTGCCCCACCAGAAAGCCCTGAATGGTACGGTTGTATTCGGTGATGATGAGGTTGGACTCGCTGTCGATGGGCATGGGGCGCATGCCGATAGCGCTGCGCAAGTTGATCACCGGAATAGAAGTACCACGGATATTGGCCACCCCGCTGATGTTGTGATGGGAGCCGGGCATCTTGCTGAGATGAGGTAATTTGACCACTTCCCGCACCTTGAAGACGTTGATGGCGAACATCTGGCGGGTGCCGAGACGAAACATCAACAACTCAAGGCGGTTTTCCCCTACCAGTTGAGTTCGTTGATCAACGGAATCCAATATACTCGCCATACGCTGATATCCATCTGATTATTAATCGACTCTAGTATAGAGGCAGCCAGCCAGGAAAGGCAGGCGCATTTTCAACCAGAGCAACCACCCAGATAAAAAAAGTGAGGCCGAAGCCTCACTTATCTCATTGATTTCAAAATCAATAACTACATACAGACTTCCAGCTGCCATCGGTGGCCTTGGGTTCACTGCTGGTCCACCAGTTGGCCTGCCACACCACCTTGTTGTGAGTGATGCGATCGCCAGCGTTGGCATGATCCCCTTGCGGCCAGGTCGGGTAAGCCTTGTAGGCCGCCGGATTGATGTTCTGGCTGCTGCAGGTCGCACCGCCCTCACCACCGCCCGAACCCAGTACGGCCTCCGGCAGGGTCGGGAACTCGGCCTTGAGACCCGCAGTCTGGCTGCCGCTGATGATGCGGATGCCACTCGGCACACCGGCTGCCGGCAGATAGTAGGTCATCGCCACTTCCACATCGCTGCCCGGCGTCCAGGCTTTCCAGGTCGGCAGCGTCAGAGCCACCTTGTGGAAATCCTTCTCGTTGGCAATCCCGTCAGAGTTCTGGTTGCCACCGCTCTCCACCACTTTCAGCCCCACCCCGCTCTGGTCAGTGATGGTGTCGGAGGTAGAGGTGGGTACCAGAAACTCGATGCGAGTGCCGCCCGGAATGGTCTGGGTCGAGTTGTTGGTGAGCTTCAGGGTCGGGTTGATCGGATAGTTGGAATCACCCTCCTTGAAGCCGGAGAGGCTCACAGCGATGTCGAGCTGGGCAGTTGGCGCAGCCAGATCGTTCTGCTTGGTGTTGTACTTGGTCGCCTTGGCGAACTTGTCGTAGGCGAGCGTGGTCAGGGTATCCCCCATACCGTACTCTTTTTTCACCGGATCGTAGGCATAGTCACCCGCCATCTCCCAGAACATCACACCACCCAGACCACGATTGACGATGTAGTCCAGCTTGTGACCCATGGACTCCTCATCCTCGGTGGAGAGGAACACCTTCTTCTCCTCGTTCCACAACCAGGGGGCATGGGCCTTGTCGTCGTAGTAGCGGACATACTTGCCCTGCATCACGTGCGCCGGGTTGTTGGGATCCAGACCCCAGGCCTGACCGTAGCTCGGCATGGTGGTGATCCCCAAGTCGGCTGCGTGTTCCAGGTTCTTGGCATGCCACATGGGGATGGCGCCACCGCCGATCTCCTTGCCGTTCTTGTCCAGATCGTGCCAGATGTTGTCGATGCCGACCGCCCCGTTGCCGCACGGAATGGTGCTGCCACCGGTACCCGGCTGACAATCACTCTGACTCGGCAGGGCTGCCTTGCCGGCCAGGCCGTGAGTGCCACCGCTGACCCCTTGCCAGCCACGGGTGTAATAAGGCACACCCACGTTGATCTTGCCGGCCGCCAGTGCACCACGGAAGTAGTGAGCAGACCAGGCTGCGTTGAGGTAACCGATGCCACCAAACTCTTTCTGGGTGTAAACGCCCCACTGCGCCAGCTCGGCGTCAGCCTTGTTGTCAAACAGGGCGGCGTTGTGGCCGACAAAGTGGTTCCAGGCACCGTGGAAGTCGTAGGTCATCAGGTTGACATAGTCGAGATACTGGGTGACCTGGAAGTTCTCCATGCCGCGCAGCAGATAGGCGGAAGCTGGCGAGGCGATGGTCAGCATGTACTTGCGGCCATCCTCGCTGCCCGCCCTATCCAGCTTGCTGCGCAGGGTCTGCATCATCACCTTGTAGTTGGCAAACAGCTTGCTGCGGCACTGGTTGGAGAGCGGGAAGTCGTTGGGGTTGCCCGCATCCTTCATGGAGGTGGGGTATTCGTAGTCGATATCGACCCCGTCAAAACCGTACTGACGGATAAAACTCACCGCAGACGTGGCAAGCGCATTGATGCCATCTGTGTTGACCGAGCAGTCGCCCTTGGTGGTGGCGGTGTAGAAGCCGCGCGTATCGGCCCAGCCCCCGACCGAGATCAGGGTTTTCACGTCCGGATACTGCTTCTTGAACTTCGACAGCAGGTTGAAGTGCCCCTTGTAGGCGAACTCCGGATCCATCTCGGCTCCCGGCACGCCATCCCAGGTCATCTTGGTCGCCGAGTCATCCACCTTGATGGTGTGGCTCTGCTCGTCCACCGCCGCGAAGGCGTAGTTGATGTGGGTGATCTTGCTCCACGGAATGTCGCTCACCAGATAGGCGGGCAGGCCATTCTTGCCGGTGCGCCAGGAGGTGAAGTAGCCGATGACCCGGCGGGCATGGTCATCCCCCATGCACTCGTAGCCATCAGGACGATAGATCTGGCGGATATCGCAGGAGAGGTTGCCGCCGGAAGGTGGCAGCGCAGCCTCCTCGACAGTGACGTTCACTGCCGCCGACTCGCCAACCAGATTGGTCTTGTCGGTGGCGACCAGCTTGAGGGCGGCACTGCCTTTGGCATCGGGCGTCCAGTTCACCTGCCAGGGGGCGGCATTGTCTTCTCCTACCCTCTTGCCATCGACAAACAGCTCGACTTTGGCCACATCGTTGTTGGCATCGGTGACGTTGCCGCTCACCGCCACGCTGCGACCCAGGGTCACCTTGGCACCGCTGGCCGGGCTGCTGATGCTCACCTTGGGCGCCTCTGGCGCTACCACGGCTGCAACGTTGAAGCTCGAATCAGCTTCGCTCAGAACCTTGCCATCCTTATCCAGCGCCCGCGCTTTCAGGGCGTGCGCCCCAACGCCCGCAGCACTCCAGCTGGCCCCCCAGGGCGAGGCGCTGGCCGTGGCGACCAGCTTGCCGTCGACAAGGTATTCGACCTTGACCAGCGCAGTGACCGGGCCACTCAGGGTCACCGCTAGCACCACGCTGGCCCCTTCGTTGAAACTGGCACCGGTAGCCGGTGAGCTGACGGCCACACCGAGCGCAGGTGGCGGCACTTCGCCGCCGTAGAGCTTCCAGGCATCCGCCCAGACCACCCCGACACCGGGTTCATAGTGATAGGGTGATGCCCCGCACCAGCCCGAGTAGGGGAACTCTTTGCATTCATAGAGGGCGCCGGCATTGCTGACGATATCACCGGCTTTGTAGGCAGTACCGGCCTTGTAGGCGGGATAAGCTGCCTGCGCCCAGGCGGGCATGGCAGCGATGGCCACCAGCACGGCAAGCCGGCTGGGCCTCAGGAACTGTTGCATATTGTTATCTTCCTTGTTTTGTCTTGGCATTGGTGACCAAGGCAAAGCACAAACGCAACCTGCGTGAAAGACGGGAGACTACCGGCCATGGACTCGCCGCACACAGCCTCTTCACCCGGGGAAACCCCGCTATCTGGATCATCGTCTGATCGGCAGACCGGAGGTTTTGCGTCCCGGCATTTCGACCGGTTTGCCCTTTACCTGGGTTCCGTGAGGAACAAGTCGAGTATAGGAATCAACCCGCAGTGTCTCAATCTTCATTCTCGAAGAAAAATATGTGGTTGCCAGCGGGATCACATTTCCCACCACGCCCATTGGTAAGTTTTTCATCAGTAATTTCAGAGTGTTAGCCAAGTCAAAAAACGCCGAATTGCGCTCATTTGTATCCCGGTAATGTGCGTTGGCTCACTGGTACGATATGCCGAAAATGTGACAATGCGCGCCCTTGGTCAGCGACCAAGGCTATGGAAACACTGGCAAAAATAAAAAAGGAACACCTATGAAAGGTACTCGCACCCTACTGTCTCTGGCTGTGGGGCTGGCCCTCGCTGCACCCGGCGCCCATGCCGCCTTCGTCTGTCCCACCGATCCGGCGCAACTCACCCCGATCCCGACCATTCAGGGAACTGGCTCAGGTAGCCAGTTCGCGACCGACACGGTGACCGACAAAAACGGTAATGTAACCGGCAAAATAAGCCCCGGGACCTTCAATGTTCGCGGTATCGTGACGGCGCTGGGCCAAAGTCTGACCAAGGGTTTCTATCTGACAGACCCGGTGGGTGATGGTAATCCGGAGACCTCCGATGGCATCTTTGTCTATCTGAACGACAAGGAGTTTGCGACTAACTATGCCGACATCAAACCGGGGGCAGAACTCTGCCTCGAAGCCAAAGTCGAGGAGTATTACGGCGGCACCCAGCTCAAGCCTACCTTCGAATCCAGCAAAGCCCGCCTGCAGGTCACAGCACAAGGGCTGAATGTGCCGACCAGCATATTGCAGGTCAATGAAGGAGAGACGCTGGCACAGGCGCTCAATCGCCACGAAGGGATGCGGGTACGGCTCAACAGCAGCAGCGATCTCCATCTGACCCGCAACTACGGTTTCGACTACAAGGTTTATCGCAACAACGTCGAACTCTCACACAAGGCGCCGCTGCTCAAGCCGACCCAGATCCATGTTGCCAGCAGTCCGGAAGCGGTCGCTCTGGCTGCCAAAAATGGCAGCAACCGTCTGGTGGTCGAGTCTGATTACAAAGCGCCGGATGGCGTACTGCCCTGGTTCTCGGGCTGGGATGCCGATCAGGGCTATCTGCGTATCGGTGATCAACTGACCGGGCTGGAAGGGGTGATCGTCTACAACAAGGATGCCTTCCGTCTGGTGGTACCGAGCGATGTCACCCTGACTGCCGGTGCCCTGCTGCGCAGCCCTGAAGAGGATCGTCAAGACGCACCGGCTCGCCTCTCTGGCAGCGATCTGCGGATCGGCAGCTTCAACGTGCTCAACTACTTCACTAGTCACTCCAGCATCGGCGGTGCACTTAATATCCTGTGCAAGGATCAGGCGGATGCCGACAGCACCAAAGGTTGCAACCGGGGTGCCAAGAGCCAGCCCGAGTTCGAGAAACAGCGCACCAAGATCGTCAATGCCATTACAGCAATGGATGCCGATCTGCTCGGCCTGATGGAGATGGAGAACAACGGCTTCGAGGATAACTCGGCCCTCCACAATCTGGTGACCCGCCTCAACGAACAGCAGAAGGATGCGAGCAAACACTACGCCTATGTACGTCTGCCGGTCAGTGCCCTTACCGATGGCAAGTTCTTCGGCGGTGACGCCATCATGGTGGCGATGATCTACCGTCCTGCCCTGCTCACCCCCAGCGGAGATGCCAGCGTCATCAAGCTGCCGGAGCAGCGCTACACCACTGGTGGTGTGGCCAAGACAGCCGGTCAGCGCGACTCGCTGGTTCAGACCTTCACCCTCGCCAAGAGCAAGGAGCCGCTGACGCTGGTGGTCAACCACCTCAAATCCAAGGGGTCAGGCTGCTACGAAAATGGCGATGGCAAGACAGAACCGGCCGATCTGCAGGGCAAGTGCACCGAGTTCCGAGTCTCTGCCGCCAAGGTGCTGGGTAAAGCGGTCAGCAAACTGCCGGGCCAGGTGCTGCTGGTGGGCGACTTCAACTCCTACGCCAAGGAAGATCCGATCCGGGTACTGACCGACTACAACCCGGCCACCAGCGAGCGGAAGATCGTATCGGCCTCCCACACCTTTATCGGTGAGCAGTCCTATGAACAGCTCGGTCGCGAAGTGACTCGCAGCTACGGCCTGATCGATCTCAACGTCAAATTCAACAAGGAGAAAGCCATCTCCTACAGCTACGACGGGGAGCTGGGCACCCTGGACTACGCCCTCGCCAACCCGGCGCTGGCCAGCAAGGTGGCAGGTGTCGCCGACTGGCACATCAACTCCTTCGAGAGCTCCCTGTTCGAATACGGCAGCCAGTACACCGGCTCCCTGCTCAAGTCTGACAACCCCTTCAGTGCCTCCGACCATGATCCCATCATCGTCGACCTGAGACTGGAGAGCGATGCCACCAAACCGGACACCTCCTCAGGCGGTGGTGCACTGGGACTCGGCCTGCTGGCCCTGTTGCCACTGGCCTGGCGACGTCGCCGTTAACCACTGGCGTATCTGAATAGTGCAAGCAAAGCTCGCGAGTCTCGCGGGCTTTTTCATTCAGGTCATTGGATTTACAAATGAAAGACGCGGACGTATGGAGAAAATAAATGATAGAGAAAACAAAAAGGCCACCGCGATGCGGTGGCCTTTTTGCTTCTTGTAACAAGAATTTGGTGGAGCTACGCGGGATCGAACCGCGGACCTCTTGCATGCCATGCAAGCGCTCTCCCAGCTGAGCTATAACCCCAACTCACCTCGGCGCTGACGAAGTTATCTCCGGCAACGGAGGCGCATGATAGGCATCACCCGCTTTGCTGTCAACCCTAAAATAACCACGACTGATTCGTTTAGTCAAAATTGCAGCAGTTCGCTGTTTTTACCAGCAAGACGCGTGCTATCTCTCTGTTTTATGTCACAAATCGGCTCAAGCACCTATAAAGGAGAGGCCGTGCAGCAAGCCTCTTTCCCCGTGCAACGCTCCCGCTCTCAGACCTCTCTATGCTGGCTGGTAATCAGCTTCTCCCCCGTCACCTCGGGAAAGCCTTTCCATAAAGGGCATTGCATATGAAAACCCTTTCCATGATTTTTGTAAATTTACAACACAGAAAGTTGATCTGGCTCACAAATGACCATAGGATCAAACCGTGACCCAGGTCACACACCATAACCATAAATGACAGAGCGATGAGGTAAACCATGTTTGAGAATCTGGCAGTCCTGTTCCACCTGCGCGGTGCAACCACCAAGAACGGCGTTGTAGAGAAAGATGCCTATGCCCCCTCCACCCGTGAATACTACTTCCGCTACGGCAAATAATTGCTGAAAGCCTTTCACGAAAAATGTAATAAAAAAACAACACACATCATCACACAGCCCTCTCGAGGCGCTGTCCTGTCCGGGCCAGATGTTCCACGGCCAAACCTGAACTCCACCAAACAAGAATGGGGCCCGCAGGCCCCATCTTTTATTGCTCCGGATTGTCATTGCACCAGATAGTGCGCTGGCTTGTCGGCAAGCCTTGTAACCCTGAAACGGCTCAGAGCTTGATCCAGGCATCGGCCCAGGCCGTACCCTTGCCCGGCTCATAGGCCCAGGCGGCACCGGCACACCAGCCAGTATAGGGGTGCGGTTTGCACTCGTAGCTGGCACCGCCATTGCTGACCCGCTCGCCTGCCTTGTAGGGAGTCCCCTCTTTATAGGCCGGATAGTCAGGCGGCGTTACGCCCCCCTCCTCTCCTTTCACCAGCAGGCTATGGGTGGTGCTGCGGCTCAGATTACCTTCATCTGTGACCGTCAGTTTGAGCTCCAGCTTGGTATCGCTGGCCGGCTTGGGCAGAGTCAACTCCAGCGTCACCTGATCCAGTGCCGGGGCTGAAGCACCAGCCGGAATAGTCCAGGCATAGGAGAGCGGCTTGCCTTCCGGATCGCTGGAGTGCTGACCAGAGAGCGTTACCTTGCTGCCACCTTCGGCCTGCGCCGGGCCGGTGATATTGGCCACCGGTGGCAGGTTGGTGCCACCGCCGTTATCCTCGATCACCACCTCCGGATAGAAGTGCTGAACGCAGCGGCTGTAATCCCCTGCCTTGAAGGCGCTGAAGCGGGTCTGGTAGCCCACCAGCTTGCACGCATAGCTCTTGCCGCCGTTGGGGTTCTCTGCCACATAGCTCCAGTCCTGCTCCCAATAGATGGGCAAGGCACCGGCGCCCTTGTCGTCAAACACCTTCATATTCTTGCAACCCAGCACTTCGTCGGATGGCACCGCCACTCCGAGGTAGTTGGCAAACTCGCGGTAGTAGTTGATGCGATTCTGGGACTGGGCGTGCTCGACCGGACCGCCGCACTCCACCCCACCGTTGATGATCTGGGTAGTGACCCCGAAGCCCGGCACCAGACCGTTCTGCTTGTCATGGTCATTCGGCTGCCAGGTGCCATCGATGACATGGAGCATGGAGGGCTTGGGCGGCTGCGGATAGGTATAGAAGAACACCGCACTGGCGAGGTTCAGCCAGGTGTCGGCCACCAGATCGGGGCGGTCGAGCAGGGTGCGCACCGTGCCGAACATCGCCTCGGAGAAGGGGCCGTAGTTGTAGTTGTAGGAGAGCTGTTTGGCGCCGCGACCAAAGTAGCTCTTGAACTCGCCATTGTCGAACGTACCGCACGGCCACTGCTGACCCTGCCACACATCGGAACGGCACTCGGCGTTGTAACCGCCGCGCATGGTCTCATTCCATCCCATCTCGCGTACATAGACCAGCGCCTGACGCCACTCGGCCTCCGGGCGCCAGTTTTCATGGCCGCCTGTCTCCTGGGCGAAGTGGGCGAACATGGTTGCCAACGTCTTGCGGCAGATAGCATCGGCATCGCGGCCATCACTGTAGTCGCTGCACAGGGCTGGGAACTTGGCCGCCGCCTGCAACAGGCCGCGATAGGTGTACTCGGGGGCGCGCAGCGGGAAGAGGTAGTTGAACTGACCCTCGCTCAGCAGGCTTTCGACCCGCTTGACGTTGCCCGGGTTGTCGGCACGGCCCGGCTGCACCGCCTCGACCACCAGATTGTCACGGGTAGCGATGGAAGCCTTGACCGCTTCCATCGCCGGGAAGTCGGTCAGCGCCTTCTCTTTGGCATCCAGCTCGGCCTGGCTCATATAGACGGGGGTGGTGCTGCCATCCGGCGGGGTTGGCGTCGGCGGATTGGGCTTGTCATCGCCGCCGGTATCCGGCGGGGTCACTTCCCCTTCGCCAACAAGCTTCCACGGGGTATCCCACTCATTGGCGGCCGCCATGCCCGGAGTCTGCCCCGGGTTGACCCACCACTTGGCCTCAAAAACCTGGCCGTTGTAATTGACCTGGCTGCCGCCCGGATAGGATTTGTTGATGTCGTATGCCTCGGCCGCCCACAGGTGGCCGCTCAGCATCATGCTGGCAAGCAGAAGGGTGATGCGGTTTTTTTTCATTATTGTTGCTCTCTATGGTTTTGTGGCAAAAGGCAGAACCCGCCTGAACAGGCTCCGCCATCTTCATCATGGACTCAACCTAAGGGCAGCTTGCCGCCCCGACATCCAGCCAGACATCGTGCTTGCCCGGCTCGTTGCCTTGAGTCCACCACTTGGCCTTCCACTGACGGCCGTTGTGGTTGGTCAGCTCCCCGCCGTTGTAGGCAACGGTCGCGCTCCAGCCCAGCTCAACCTGACTCGCCAGCGCCCACTGATCGGCGGCGCGGCCCGGTTCATTGCCCTGAGTCCAATACTTGGCACGCCATACCAGCTGGTTGTGGCTCACCTTGTCACCGCCGTTGTAGACCTTGCTGGCCTGCCATGCGGGAACGTTGGCCGCTTCCGGATCTGTGGTGTTGCAAGAGCCGTCGACCACGGGCGCCAGCGTCAGCACGACGCGCCCTTCGCTCTGATGTACCCCGTCCGAGACGCTCACACTCAGCTCATGCTGCTCACTAGTGGTGACAGCCGGCGGTAGCAGACGCAGGCTGGCACTGGTCTCGCCTTCTACCTGCCAGCCCGTCGGGAAGTGCCAGCGGTAGCTGAGCGCATCGCCCTCGGGATCGCTCGCCTCGGCAGTGATGGTCAGCCACTCACCGCCGACGCTGCCAAGCTGCGCCGGTACGGTCACTACCGGAGGCTGGTTCTCAACCACGCCCTGCTCCAGCGGCCGCCCGTTGACGGTAAAGGAGAGTGTCTGCTGCGGTGGCAACAAGCTCTGCTGTACCAGTGTCTGGCCACGGCACTGGATAGTGGCGCGACCGGGCTCGCTGGCGGTGGGCAGGTTGATGTGGAACTTGTTCATGACACTGCTGGATGCTCTGTGATTGGCCAGCCTGAAGCGCTGCAGACCATCGCGGGTCTCCACCTGCAACTGGCAGTCATTGCCGGACAGGGTGTTGCTGTCATCCGGATAGGTGAAGCCGTAAGCGCCGTGCAGAGCCGGATAGATGTAGCTGCGCAGGGCTCCTTGCGGATCGTAATAGCCTACCAGGGTGGTCACCGGCACGCCGAACTGCTCGGGCTTGCGCGCAACCTTGGTATCGATGGGGGAGACCTCCACCCAGCTCTGGCCATCCGAGGTGAAGCTCTTCTTGAAGCCCCGGTTCACCACAATTTCCTTGCCGTTAATAAAGAGGCGACTGTTGTAACCGGCCCCGTGATCGATGGTCAGACTGCGCCCACGGTTGTCCGCAGAGGCAATCGGCACCCGGATATCACGAGTCCAGCGACCGTCCCACATGGCGACCCTGACCAAGCCGTAATCCGCCAGCAGGGCACTCAGTCCGGCCTCGCTCAGGGCATCCATGGGGGCATCGACCTTCTCGATCCCCTCGATTGTGTGCTGATAGGGCTCCATCCTGGCCGTCGCACTGTTCCACTTGCTAAAGCCGGTGGCCGAGTTGGCATCGAACACCGCCTTGCTCTCCAGGAAGCGCTGGATGATGGCGGCCGAATTGGGGGTATAGAGGGTGAAACGGTTGGCGCCAGAGAGGGGGCTGCCGCCCGCCATCGCATCGTAGCCAAACTTGCGGCCATCGAACGGTGGCTGGCACTGGCCATCCAGACAGGCATCCTCATTGGTGCGGGTCGGCGAGAAGTTGGGGATGAAACGGTGTTTGTCACTGTCCCAGCCCCAGCTGGAGTTGAGCTGATCGGCACTGCGATGAACCGAGCCACGGAAGCCATCCACATAGTGGCCAAGGCCGAAGTTATGGCCCACTTCGTGGCTGAACTCGTTGCCCAGCGAATCATCCAGTGTGACGATGCCACCGCCACCTGACCCACCGTGCACCTGAACCCCATTGGCATATTTGCCGCGGCTGTTGTGCGCCGTCAGCTGGGCCACCACAAAGGGATGGCTCCCCTCCCCTTCACCGGCACTGCTGTTGATGCCGTAGTTGGCATTGTCGATACCGTGGGAGATAAGCTCCTTGCCGATGCGCTGGCGCATGGTGCCGCCATGCCAACCCCCCTCGCTCGGGTCAAAGTCGGTCAGCAATGTGCCGTTGGGCAGCATCACCTCAGGCAGGGAGAGCGGTGCATACTGACTGACAATCATCCGGCTGGCCGGAATGGTCTGGAAGTATTCGCGATGGGCCTCCTTGTCATTGGCAAAGGCAAAGCGCTCCCGTGGTGTGGTGAGCATGCCGATGTCAATGGTGTGCAACAGCAGCTCGCCGGGGGCGCCGACCTTGATGTCACGCAGTTCACCACTGAGATTGCCCTGACGAACGGAGAGGTTCAGTCCGGGCAGGATCCACTCTGCGGGCAGCTCGCCACTCCAGGTATCCGGGGCATAGGTGATGCGGTTGTTCTCCAGCTCCCCCTCACGGAACCACTGCCCCTTGGCAAACTTGAACTGCAGGGTCTGGCCACGGGAGACGGTCACCTGTCGCTCGCCATAGAAAGCAGTCGAGTTATAACCAGCGCTGGAGCGGATCCGCACCATCTTGCCCTCCAGCTCCGGGCTCACGGGCAGGTAGATATCCCGAACCCAGCGGCCGTCGGCGGTCTGGATCTCCACCAGCGCACGCCCAGTCAGCCGCTCCTTGAGGAAGGCGCCGCTCTTGTCGCTCAGTTTGGCCAAATCAGCACTGCTGCTGATGATGGCAGTGCTGCCGCTCTCCGGGACGAAGCTCACTCCGCCTTCGGGAACCCCCGCGAGATGGTAGACCGTCTCGGGCAGCGCCGATGGCGGTGACAAGGTCAGGGTGCCAAGCAGCTTGCCGCTGCCGTCACGGACCTCCACCGTCATGGGGGTCACCCCGTTGGCCTGGAGCGGTTGCACCAGCAGCAGGCTCTTGCGCAGGCTGGTCAGGATGGGTTGGCGATCCCCCTCCTTGGGATGGGAAGGCAGGATCTGGCTCTGGGCAAACTGCACGCTGGCACCCAGGCTACCCGCCAGATCGCTTTGCGGGGTCGTGTCATTGAATATCAGGGGCGAGGTGGTGGCAGACAGGGGGCCAGCCGCCAGGGTTGCCATGATGAGGGCAGCGATTCGGGTCACATTTGTGGTCATTGTCGGGTTCTCGTTCATATTGCTACCGGGAATGAGGGGCATGTCGCCATGCCCCGTCATCGGTGAGGAGGCCTCAGTTACAGCTTGCTGCCCCGATATCCAGCCAGACATCGTGCTTGCCCGGCTCATTGCCCTGAGTCCACCACTTGGCCTTCCACTGACGGCCGTTGTGGTTGGTGAGATCCCCGCCGTTGTAGGCAACGGCAGCGTTCCAACCCAGATCAACCTGACTCACCAGCGCCCACTGATCGGCGGCGCGGCTCGGCTCATTACCCTGAGTCCAGTACTTGGCCTGCCATACCAGCTGGTTGTGGCTCACCTTGTCACCGCCGTTGTAGACCTTGCTGGCCTGCCATGCGGGAACGTTGGCCGCTTCCGGGTCGGTGGTGTTGCAAGAGCCCCCCTCACCGCCTTCGTTGACTGGCGTGACGGTGAGACGGGTGGCCGCGTTGGCATCGAGTGCGCCATCGGAGACGGTCACAGAGAGGTCATAACCGGTTTCAACATCCACCGCCGGGCCGGTGACCACCAGGGTGGCGCTGTTCTGGCCGGTCGCCGTGATACCGGCAGGCACTTGCCATTGATAGATCAGCTCGTCGTCGTTGGGGTCGGATGCCTTGGCAGTGATGGTCACCTGCTTGCCCTCTTCCACCTTGACGCTGGCAGGCAAAGTCACCACCGGAGGCAGGTTGGGCTGCGGCGCCTTGTTGGTCACCACCACCTGATCCCTGGCGGTCAGTTGATGGTCATCGGTCACCGTCAGCTCGAACACCAGATTGATGTCGGCGGACACTGCATCGAGTACAACCCGGGCCTTGGCCTGAGTGGCATCAAGTAGAGCGGCCTGCGGGCCGGAGACCTGCTTCCAGCTATAGGTGAGGGTGCCATTTTCCGGGTCGTGAGACGCGGAGCCGTTCAACGTCACCTCGGTCGGGCCGGTGACACTCAGATCGCTGCCCGCATTGGCAACCGGCGGCTTGTTGGCTGGCGGAGTGACCCCTTCGCCGTGACCGAGACCTTCATGCATGGCGTTGAGGATGTCGCCATTGTCGGCATCGATCTCCCAGGAGAAGAGCCCGCCCAGCTTGTTGGCCAGCACGTATTGGCCTTTCGCCTTGACCGAGCGCTCGTCGTCATAGGTGATCAGCTCGCCGGTGGAGGGCTTGAACAGGGTCGCCGCTTCGGCAGTCTCGTCGTAGTTGTACTCCCAGCCTGCGCCCATATGGCTGTTAACGATGTGGCGATAATCCAGCACGCCATCTTCCCAGGTGCCCTTGATCTTTCCGGTGGCGGTGCCGGTGAAAGGATCGTTGCCCTGATAGCCGCTCACCCCTTTCCAGCCGCGACCGTAGGCGGCGGCACCGATCACCAGCTTCCCGGAGTCGACCCCCTGCGCTAGCAGTTGCTGCACCGCTGCATCAGTGTTGTAGCGCTTGTTGGCCGAGCCGTTGGTAGCCTGATAGAGGTTGGCCTGATGACCCAGGGAGGTATTGCTCCAGGCACCGTTGTAGTCGTAACTCATCACGAAGAGGTGGTCCATGTACTGCTGGGCAGCCTTGTAATCCACATCCTCAATCTTGTCGTAACCGGCACCGATGGCGGAGGTGAGCTGATAGGTGCGACCGGTCTCGGCCTCCAGCTCGTCGAGCATGGCGCGCAGATCCTTCATGATCAGCACATAGGTTTCACCATCTTTGGTCTTGTCCCCCAGATTGGGGTTGGCACCGTCGCCGCCCGGGAACTCATAGTCGATATCGACACCGTCGAAGAACTTCCAGGTCTGCAGGAACTCCTTGACCGAGGCGACGAACACGTCACGCTTGGCCTTGTCATGCATGAAGAAGAAGGGGTCGGAAAGGGTCCAGCCACCGACGGAGGGGAGGATCTTCAGGTCCGGATAAGCCTGCTTGAGAGCCATCAGATTGCCGAAGTTACCCTTGTAGGGCTCATCCCAGGCGACCAGTGACCCCTGCCCTTTTTGCAGCGCAGCCCAGGGATCGTGAATGGCGACCTGGAAATCCTTGCGCCCGGCACAGGCACGTTGCAGCGCCTGGAAGCTGCCGGCAATCTCTTTGAGGCTGTCGTTGAGGCCATCACCGCCACAGATCGGGGTGAAGCCATAGAGGATATGGGTCAGGTTCTGGGCTGGCAGCTTGTCCACGGTGAAGTTGCGATCATAGACCCCCCACTCCACATAGTAGGTGCCGACCACCTTGCCGGATTTGTTGACGTAAGGCTTGTTGTGCTCCTGCAGGGCTGGCTTGAGCGGTGCGAGGTGGCTGCCATCAGTATCGGCGACCACGATCTCCTTGGCATCAGACAGGGTGCAGCCATCGCCGTTGCACAGCGCGACCTGCATCTGATAGCGGCCCCCCTTGTGCACCTTGAAGGTGGCGGTACCCGCGGCGGAAGAGGGACCGGACCAGACTTCCTTGCCATCCAGAAGCACCTTGGCACTCTGGCCGATATCGCCGTTCCAGAGATTCCAGGTGACGGTCACATCGGCGCCATCCTTCACCTTGACCAGCTCGTTATAAGCGGTCGCGGACTGGTTGACTTCGACGATGGCAAACTTGGTGGGGCCCCAACCGATGGCGGGTTTGCCGGGAGCTGCCGCATAAGCGGCGGAGGAGGCGAGCAGGGTGCCGACCATCATAGCCAGCAGTGAAGGTTTTGGACTTAGCATATTGCTTTCCTTTTCGTTATTGGAAAAACGAAAGGGCAACGCAACACGACAGGTGACACAAAAACGGCCACCCCTTGGCAAAGGCAGCCTGCATACTACTGTGGTGGCCCCGCTATCCTAGGTCGTCTTGACCCTTAGACCGGAAGCTTTGCGTCCCGACTTTTCAATCGGTTTGCCCTTGTCACAACGTTATTTCTGGCGATAAATAATCGCCGATTGACTGTAGGGTAATTCTGATAAGTAAGCAAATCGGACCATTGCCAGCCCACCAGTTACCAACCCCGACAATTACCCACTTTCAAGAAATTAATGTTTAAAAAAACAGCCGGATATGCAGACCTAATCTCATCACCTCCAACCAGATACCTCACACCATTTTTTTGATCTGCATCACACCAAATTGAGAAAAATCAATGAGTAAGAACAATATGCGACAAAAGACCCATCTGTATCGCAACTAATGAATTTATAATCGCCGCTTTGCATGGCCAGCAGGTGTCTTCATGCCCAGCGAATTGCCCTCACGCACCCGGTTATCCAGATACGACAAATTTGTTCGTTTGACGATTTATGCCTTGCCACTGGCCGGAATGGTCTGGCTTATTAACAGCCTCAATGGCTGGCAAAGGGCAACGTGCGGCACAGATGCCAGCTATCGGGGAGAGCATTAATCACTAGCCCGGAAGGGCTGCTTTGCAGGCACAAAAGAGAATCTGGGTGGGGAAACCGGTTGGCAGACCCGCCAGAATGTGGCGAAGCGGGGAGAAAAAACGGGGCATGACTGGCATGCCCCGCCACCATTCAATGCTTATTTACAACTGGCGGCTCCCACATCCTGCCAGACGTCGTGTTTGCCGGGCTCATTGCCCTTGGTCCAGTACTGCGCCTTCCACTGACGACCGTTATGGGTGGTGAGCTCGCCACCGTTGTAGGCCACATTGGTATCCCAACCCAGTTGCACCTTGCTCACCAGCAACCACTGATCCGCGGTGCGGCTAGGCTCGTTGCCCTGGGTCCAGTACTTGGCCTGCCACACCAGTTGGTTATGGCTCACCTTGTCGCCGCTGTTATAGGTGCTTGCCGCTTTCCAGACTGGCCAATTGACCGCATCCGGATCGGTCGCCGTGCAACCACCGCTGCTGCTGGCCGGCTTGACCGTCAGACGGGTTGCCGCACTGGCATCCAGTCCGCCGTCGGAGACGGTGACGCTCAGGTCATAGCCGGTGTCGCTGGTGACGCTCGGGCCAGTCACCACCAGGGTGGCGCTGCTCTGACCCGTTGCGGTGATGCCTGCCGGCACACTCCACTGATAAGTGAGTGGATCACCGTTCGGATCGGAGGCGGTCGCCTTGATGGTCACCTGCTTGCCCGCCTCCACAGAGGCCGTGGCAGGTAGACTCACCACAGGCGCCAGATTGGCCTGCGGCGCCTTGTTGGTCACCACCACCTGATCCTTGGCACTCAACTGCTGATCATCGGTCACCGTCAGCTCGAACACCAGATTGATGTCGGCGGACACGGCATCGAGTACAACACGGGCCTTGGCCTGAGTGGCATCGAGCAGGGCAGCCTGCGGCCCGGAGATCTGCTTCCAGCTATAGGTGAGGGCGCTGTTTTCCGGATCGTGGGAGGCTGAACCATCCAGCGTCACCTCGGTCGGGCCGGTCACCTTGAGGTCACTGCCCGCGTTGGCCAGCGGCGGCTTGTTGGTAGGTGGAGTCGTCCCCTCGCCATGGCCCAGCCCTTCATGCATGGCGTTGAGGATGTCGCCGTTGTCGGCATCGATCTCCCAGGAGAAGAGGCCACCGAGCTTGTTGGCCAGCACATACTGCCCCTTGGCCTTGACCGAGCGCTCGTTGTCATAGGTGATGAGATCGCCGGTCGCCGCCTTGAACAGATAGGGCGCCTCGGCCACCTCGTCGTAGCCCTTCTCCCAGCCAGCCCCCATCCGGTTGTTGACGATGTCGCGGTAATCCACCACCCCGTCCTCCCAGGTGCCTTTCACCTTGCCGGTCGCCTTGCCGGTGAAGGGGTTGTTGCCCTGATAGCCGCTCACGCCAGTCCAGCCACGGCCATACATGGCGGCACCGACCACCAGCTTGCCGGGGTCAACCCCCTGCGCCAGCAGCTGATTGACCGCCTTGTCGGTGGTGTACTTGGTATCGGGGTCCCAGCTCGCTGCATAGAGGTTGGTCTGGTGACCCAGTTCGGTGTTGCTCCATGCGCCGTTGTAGTCGTAGGTCATCATGAAAATGTGGTCCATGTAGGGCTGGGCCGCCTTGTAGTCCACATCCTGGATCTTGTCGCCCCCCGCTCCAATGGCGGAAGTTAGCTCATACTGGCGACCAGTCTCGGCCTCCAGCTCGTCGAGCATGGCCCGCAGCTCCTTCATCAGGGCCACGTAGGTGGCACCATCACTCGGGCTGCCCAGTTTCGGGTTGGCACCCTGTCCGCCCGGGTACTCCCAGTCGATATCCACACCGTCGAAGAACTTCCAGGTCTGCAGGAACTCTTTCACCGAGCCGACAAACACATCGCGCTTGGTTTTGTCACCGAGGAAGTAGAAGGGATCGGAGAGGGTCCAGCCACCGACCGAGGGGAGGATCTTGAGATTCGGATAGGCCTGCTTGAGCGCCATCAGGGCGCCAAAGTTGCCCTTGTAGGGCTCATCATGGGCGGTGAGGTTGCCTTGCGGCATCTGGATGGCGGCCCAAGGATCGTGCATCGCCACCTTGAAGTCGGCCCGGCCGGCACACGCCCGTTGCAGTGCCTGGAAGCTCCCTTCGATCTCCTTGAGGCTGTCGTTGAGGCCATCCCCACCGCAGATGGGGGTGAAACCATAGAGGATATGGGTCAGGTTCTGGGCCGGGATCTTGTCCACTGTGAACTTGCGGCCATAGACTCCCCACTCCACATAGTAAGTCCCTACAACCTTGCCGGACTTGTTGGCGTAGGGCTTGTTGTTCTCCTGCAGCGGAGCCTTGAGTGGCGCCAGATGGCTGCCATCGGTATCGGCGACCACGATCTCCTTGGCATCAGAGAGGGTACAGCCATCGGCGTTGCACAGCGCCACCTGCATCTGGTAGCGCCCCCCTTTCTTCACCTTGAATTTGGCGCTGCCCGCTGCGGTGGAGGGGCCGGACCACACCTCCTGACCATTGAGCAATACCTTGGCACTCTGGCCCAGATCGCCGCTCCAGAGGTTCCAGTTCACCTCCACATCGGCGGCATCCTTCACCTTGACCAGATTGTTGTAAGAGGTTGCCGCCTGATCGACTTCCACAATGGCAAATTTGGTGGGACCCCAGCCGATGGTGGGTTTGCTCGGAGCGGCCGCATAAACGCCGGATGAGGCAAGCAGGGAGCCGACCATCATGGCCAGCAATGTGGGTTTTGGACTTAGCATATTGTTTTCCTTTACGTTATGGACAAACGAAAGGGCGACACAACACGACAGACAGCACAAACACGACTACCCCTTGGCAAAGGCAGTCAACATAACACTGTGGTGGCCCCGCTATCCCAGATCAACAGCGCCTTTAGACCGGAGGCTTTGCGTCCCGACTTTTCAATCGGTTTGCCCTTGTCACAACTTTATTTTCGGCGATAACTAATCGCAAATTAACTCTATGGCAATTTATATAACTACGCAAACAAGACTATTATCCTCCCCTGCTAGCCATACCTGCCGCTTGGTCGCTGCATCATGCGTCACCTTTAAAATAGAAGGGAAAACTCAGTCGAAAAAAGCAAATAAATAATTGATAAATAAACCCTTTTAAATCGAGCACAGATAAATAAGAAAAAGATCAACATCTGATAGCAGAGCACAACAAGAGATAGTCCCGCCCGAACTGCTGCAGCAAAATTTAAAGTTAATTAATTGCATAAAAAATCAAACCCCGCCCACACCATCACCTCCCTCCTGCCATCCTTGGTGATCCAGACTCAACGAATTTGTTTATCTGACCTGCCGAGATAACAAACACACAATCCGGTCATAATGTAAGCAACTGGATAGACAGACATACGCAGTTGTTTATTTTTATTGGCATTTTTATATAATGCGCGCACGTCCCAGTGGCACAGCTGGATAGCGCGCGCCCCTCCTAAGGGCGAGGTCGCAGGTTCGAATCCTGCCTGGGACGCCACCAATCCCCCTTTCGCATTCACTCATCTCGTTGACGATGGGGACAGCGTCTAGCAGCACTCTGCTTGCGCCATCAAAATTTTCACCGAGTCACAAGCAACTGTATTCGTACGGCATTCGGCATATGCCCTCTCTCTGATAGACTGCTTCTCTTTGGCTGAGCCTTCGAGCAAAGCCAGCTGCTTCATCTTGCAAAGGAGTGTTGGATGTCCGGTTGTTCCTGGTGGGATAGATCCACCGGTTTTGCCTTGCTGACCATTGTGCTGTGGGCCTCGCTGGCGGCGCTGACGTCACGAGTCACCAGCGTGTCACCGCTGGTACTGGTCGGGCTGGTGCTGTTTTTCTGCGGGGTCGGGGCCTTGCCGTTCTGGCGCCAATGGCGTGCTCGTCCGATTACCTGGCTGGTGACGGTTGCGGCATTGCTGCTCTACCATCTGCTGCTCTTTATGAGCTTTCGTCATGCCCCGGTGCTGGAAGCAAACCTCATCAACTACCTCTGGCCGCTCTGCATCATTCTGTTCACCCCGCTGTTGTTGCCAGGCCATCCACTCCATGCCCGTCACCTGCTGGCTGGCGCCTTTGGTCTCGCGGGCTCCATGCTGGTGATGGTCAATGGCGAGCTGCAACTGCAGCAGGCCTATCTGCCGGGATACCTGCTGGCACTGGGCGCGGCAGTCGTCTGGGGAGCCTACTCGGTATTATCACGCCGTCTGCCGCCAGCCCCCGCCGTTGTCACTGCGGCAGCCTGCCTGCCCGCAGGTTTGCTGGCGCTGCTGCTTGCCCGTCTGCTCGAAGGGCCTCTGCCGCTCGCGCAGCTCCCCACCAGTGACTGGCTCCTCATCATCGGGCTGGCGCTGGGCCCCATGGGGGCGGCCTTCGTTACTTGGTATCTTGCACTGCGAGACGGCGATCCTCGCCGGATCGGGGCGCTTGCCTACCTGACACCGCTGCTGAGCACCTTGCTGCTGGTGTTGCTCAATGGTGAAGCGCTCACCCCGCGCCATCTTCTGGCCGGAGCACTTATTATGGGCGGCGCCCTGCTCGGTATGCTGGGCCAACGTAATAGCGCGCAGGCTTCCTCATCCAGTTAAATCGGCAACATGGGGCCACTTGACCCGCCTTGTCATAAAAGCGCCATCATCCCTGTTTAGGCTCGGGCCATGCTCCCCCATGGTCTGCGCTGACAGGAATAACCCCGTGAAAATCGCCCACTACGCCTCCCTCTCCTCCCTGGTTCTGCTACTGGTCGCGGGAGGACAGGCACTGGCTCTCTACCACGGCTGGCAACAGCTTGCCCGTACCAGTCAAGCCCAGCGCCAGCACGAAACGCTGCAACAACTGGTGACCATTACCCTGCAAAACAGTCTGCGTGACTACCTCAACAGCGGCGATCCGCAGCAACTGACCGCGGCAGAGAAGATCCGCCAGCAAGCGCTCTCCTCGCTGGCCGCTCAGGATGATGCCGTGGCGGCCCCGCTCAAACAGCAACTCGAACAGATGGCGCAGCGCATCGCTCACGACTATCAGGCCGCAGGCAAGCTCTCGGGCAACAGCCAGCTGTTGCTGCAACATGCGGAGAGTGAACTGGGCAGCCAGGCCATGGCACTGATCCGCTATGGGGAGCAAGGCGCCAGCACGGAACAATCTGCTGCGGCACAACAATATCGCCGCGGTGCAGCCGAGATCCTGGCGGGCCTGCCGCGCCTCGCCCATTTGCGCCAAAGCTATATGGAGCAAGGCAATGAGAAGCTGCTCGAAGGGATCCGCTTCGAGCTGGAGGCACTGCAAAAACAGGCGCAAGCGCTGCAAGCCTTGCCGCTGCTCGGTCTGTATGAAGAGGCGCCCGCCGATGAGTTCACTCTGGGGGAGCCGGTGCGAAAGGAGCTGGGGGATCAACCGCGCAGTGAATTACGCTCGTTGCTGGGCCGCTATCCGCAGGAGCTGGCCAACAGCCGCACGGCGCTACAACAGCAACAGGCTGGCCGCCAGACCGTGCAGCAAGACATCATGGCGATGTTGCAAGCGACCAGACAGATGGGGGAACAACTTGCCCGCGAGCGGCAAGCCGTCAATCAGGAGCTGGCCACCATCATCGGCACGCTGGCGCTCTGCCTAGTGGTGGTTGCCCTGCTGTTTGCGCTGGTGCAACGACGCTGGCTGCTCGCCCCCTTGTTGCGACTGCGCGGAGCCTTTCTGCAGCTCGATCAGACGGGGCAGGCCGAGCCGTTGCCTGCCGGGCACGATCGCAACGAGCTGACCGATATTGTTGCCAGCTACAACCGGCTAATCGGTCGCCTGCACCAGGACCAGCAACAAAAAGAGGGACAGCTGTCAGCGGTATCCCTCAGTCTGCAAGGGATGGTCAGTCAGGTTGACGAGATCCACCACAGCACCCGCACTACCGAACAGGTGGTCGACGAGAGCGGCCAGATGATGGATGAGCTGAACCAGCTGGCCGGAGAGGTCCATCAGGTCGCCGCCGACATCGCCCGGCATGCCCACCATAACGAACAGGCGATGAGCCAGAGCGAAGATCTGGTGGGTAGCATGCTGCACGCCACTCATCAGACCGGACTGGCGATTGACGAGAGCGATGAGGCGCTGCAAGCACTCACCCGCTCGGTTGCCGATGTAACGGCCATTGTCGATGTGATCGGTCATATCGCTCAGCAGACCAACTTGCTGGCCCTCAACGCCGCCATCGAGGCGGCTCGCGCAGGGGAACAGGGACGCGGCTTTGCGGTGGTCGCCGATGAAGTGCGCCATCTCTCGGCCAATACCCAGCAGTCCCTCAACCAGATCACCGATATTCTGGGACGTCTGACCCAATCCGGTGAACAGCTTGGTGCCGTGCTGAACCGGATCACCAGCGAGTCAAGCCGCCAGCGGGCGCAGGCTGAACAACTGCGCCAGACCACCCAGGCGGTGCGGGAGATCGCCCGCAACACCGCAGTGATCGCCCTGCAGGGCGCCGACAACGCCAAAAGTCAGGAACACAAGCTGGCCAGTTTTGCCGATTTGATCGCCCGTATTCATCAGCATGCCCGTCAGGTGAGTCAGCTCTCTGTACAGGTCTCATCCCATATCCATCATCAGGCGCAACAGATCCCCCGGATCCTTGGTCAGCAAGGCTGACCCCTATTCGCGCCGCATCCCACCAGATCACTTTCCCTCAACCAGAGGGAAAGTTTTTTTGTAGCACAAAATTATCTGTTACCGGCAGGTTAACTGACCCCTCTTCACCCGTATCGGATGAAAACCCGCGCTGGCGCTGGCTACAGCCTCAAGAAAACGCTCTCATCACCGTGATACCTGCCATGAGGCTGTTTACAACCTTGCCCATGATTATTTGCACTCGGTCATACTTTTGAAATGTTGAGGGAACTTTTCATTGATATTTCGCACCGCGAACGTACTCTTGGAGTTGTCCGGTAGCCAAGAATCGGAACACAAAAAAACAACATGTGATGATCAGGACTGCCAACGACGAGATGTGCCAAGACATCCGGGTTTGCAGGTAACCGAGAGAAGATTTTTTTGCCCTTCGGGGTTTTGATTGCAATGCCAATACCGAGCGGTAGGCCTGATGCCAACTGCCGGAAAAAAGCTAAGTCCATAAAATCAGGAGCAATAAAATGGAAAAAGTGATCTTCAAGCGCGCCGCTTTGAGTGCCGCTGTGGTAGCCGCTCTGGTCGCCCCCGGTATGGCGTTGGCAGCTCAGGATATGATGAGTCCGGATTACGGCCAATCCTATGAAACCTTCGTGAAAGACTCCAAACTGACCGGTGGTCTGTTCTACTTCCAGCGTGATCGTCAGCGCATCGATGGTGACCCGACTGCCGCCAAGAAAGAAGGCAAGTACCAGTCCAACCTGAGCCATGCCACCGTTCAAGCCGCTCTTAACTTCAACTCCGGTTATGCCTGGGACACAGTAGGTCTGGATCTGGGCGGCTTCGGTGCTTATGACCTGGCCGTTACCGAAAATCACCCGGTCAACCAGGAGAACGAATTCTCCTTCGCTGGCCGCACCTGGGGCAACAACGCCAAAGATGGCTCCCCTGAAGGTGGTTTCAGCCTCTCCAACGCAGCGATGAAGCTGAAATTCCTGGACGGCGGCATCACTGCCAAGGGTGGTTATACCCAGCTGTATGTCCCTGGCCAAATCGGTGTTAACTGGTCTTATCAGCCGGGTACCTATCGTGGTGGTCAAGTCGAAGGTAACTTCGGCGGCCTCTACCTGACCTACGCCATCGCT
The DNA here is from genome assembly GCF_049175075.1 of Aeromonas sp. 600774. Classification (NCBI taxonomy): domain Bacteria; kingdom Pseudomonadati; phylum Pseudomonadota; class Gammaproteobacteria; order Aeromonadales; family Aeromonadaceae; genus Aeromonas; species Aeromonas sp. 600774. The sequence continues at coordinate 98,150 of NZ_JAAKUJ010000006.1, read as the reverse complement.
GACGAGTACAAGGCCCCCTGGTACAAAGAGACTCAGGTCTTCTCCCGTGCCAAAGCGTGGATGGATCCGTTCGCTGATGAAAACGTCATCGACTACATCCACGGTATCGCAGCCCGTTACACCTTCGAAAATGGCACTGCTGTGACCGGTTCTTTCGGTCAGTCCGAAGGCTACATGGATAGCTACCACTTCAAACTGGCTCACAAGTTTGACGTACTGGGCGGCCTCTCCACCAGCTACCAGTTCTACGGTTCCGAGACCGAGACCTACACCAAGGGCGCTTCCCAGATCGAAACTTATGACGGTCTGGCATGGCAACAAGCTCTGACAGCCGCCTGGGGCATGGGCCCTTACGGCTTCCGTCTGGAAGGTCTGTGGACCAAGGCTGAAGGTGCGGAAGGTAACTACCTGCCTCGCCTGACCCGTGGCTACGCCAACTCCCAGGGCGCCAACGAAATTTGGTGGGATTCCCGCTCCGATTGGAACGCCAACAACGAAAAAGCGCTGTTCTTCGGTGTAACCCGCTCTCTGGATGATCTGGTTGGTGCTCCTGGCTGGTCCGTCGGTGTATCCGGTGCTTACGGTTGGGATATCGAAACCGGTCAAGGCAAGAAAGCAGCCAACGGTGAAGATACCGAATGGGCAGCCAACTTCGATGTCACCTATACCGTGCAGGATGGCAAGCTGAAAGGCACCCTGTTCAAACTGCACTACACCGACTACAACAACGACATCAGCCAGGGCGGCGGTTGGACCGATTACCCCAACATCTTCGCCTCCGAGCACGACGTCAAGTTCCACATCATCATGCCGCTTACCTTCATGTAATCAGGCAAGACGATGTCAGCAAACCGGGCCACTTGGCCCGGTTTTCTTTTTGCCGGTTGGCAGGCTAACATGCGAGCCGGATAAGGGTTTTATCCACTCACCTGCCAGTACGCTTTGTCAACAGTCACAAGGACGCCATCATGCCCCGTTTTGTTCTGATCACCGGTTGTTCCAGCGGTATTGGCCTCACTGCCGCACTGGCGCTCGGGCAGCACGGTTTTACCGTGATCGCCTCGGCGCGCAAGGCGGAAGATGTGGCCCGTCTGCAACAACAGGGATTGCTGGCGGTACAACTGGATCTGGCGGACCCTGCTTCCATCGAGCTGGGTGCCAGTGCGGCGCTCCATCTGGCAGGCGGGCGCCTCTATGGCCTGTTCAACAACGGCGCTTATGGCCAACCCGGGGCGCTGGAAGATCTGCCCACCGAGGCGCTCAGGGAGCAGTTCAATACCAACCTGTTTGGCTGGCACCATCTGATCCGTCAGGTGCTGCCGCCGATGCTGGAGGCCAAAGAGGGTCGGATAGTACAGAACAGCTCGGTACTGGGGCTGGTTGCCATGAAGTATCGCGGCGCCTACAACGCCAGCAAATTTGCGCTGGAAGGCTATAGTGACACCCTGCGCCTCGAACTGGCGGGCAGCGGGGTACATATCAGCCTGATTGAACCGGGTCCTATCGATACCCGTTTTCGTGCCAATGCCCGCAGCGCCTTCTTGCGCCACATCGATCCGGCCCAGAGCCGTCATCAGTCGGCCTACCGTCAGACCCTGACGCGGCTGGAAAAAGAGGGGGCCACCAGCGGCTTTACCCTCTCCAGCGAAGCCTGCATCCCGCCGCTGCTCCATGCGCTGACCCACGCCCATCCCAAGGCGCGCTATCCGGTGACCACTCCAACCCGGCTGTTTGCCTTCTTGCGAAGGGTATTGCCCACTCGCTGGCTCGACAAACTGCTGGCCAAATCGGCCTGATCCCGTGATGGGCGGCAAACATCCTGCCGCCCGGATTGGGCTAGCTGTATAGCGGCATCACCAACCTGGTTTTACCCTCTCTTCAATAGTGCTCGCCATTGCTGTAGTAGGCGCTCTTGACCAAGGGAATCACCTGCACCACCACATAAGTCTGCTCCCCCAACACCTGCTTCAAATGGCGCGTGATAAGGCGCGCGGCGGCGTCCTGCATCTCTTGTGGCCGCTCGAACCAGTGCAGCTCGACAAACGGAAAACCCGCCTCTGGCTCGCCGTTGCGTATCCAGCAGCTATCAATCCGCTCCATGGTGACAAACTCCGGCTTGCCGCCGGTCAGCTCGCAAAGGTCGGCCAGCAGCGGGCCGCTCACCTGTTGCAGGGTATCGAGCGTCACGGCGCGAAAACGAAGATGGGGCATGGCAAACCTCTTGGTTATCTGAAATGAGGACTTATCATAGGAGTTATTGTCAGCAAGAGAAGTCACCCGGCGCATATTAAGGATCCCCATGAGATTTCATCGCACCCTCTTTGCCTTCCTGCTCTGCCTGCTGCTACCGCTGCACGCCTTTGCCGATCCCGCCTTCTATCGGGTGAGCAAGGGCAACCAGCAACACTGGCTGCTGGGCTCCATCCATGCGGGCAAGCCTTCACTCTATCCTCTGCCCGAGCCGGTGGAGCGTGCCTGGCTGCAGAGTCGCGCTCTGGTGATGGAGGTGGACATGAACAGCATCACGCCGGATCAGTGGCAACAGACCGGCTCCCTCACCCGACTGGTGGATGGCAAGCCGCTCAAGGATCATCTGCCTGCCGAACTCTATCAACGGACCCTGATGGCGGGCGCCCGCTATGGCATCGACGAGGCTACCCTCGCCACCCTGCGCCCCTGGTTTGCCGCCATTACCCTGACCCAGGCCGCCATGGCCCGCTCCGACTTCAAGAGTGAGCTCGGGATAGACCAGCACTTTGCCACCCGGGCTGCCAAAGAGGGCAAACCGGTAGTGGGTTTTGAAACCCTGCTGGAGCAGCTCGGTTATCTGGCCAGCGTGGGTGACAACCAGACCCTGATGCTTGCCAGTACCCTGGATGAGCTGCCAATGCTGGAGACAGGTTTCGCCGCCGTGATGAAGGCGTGGCAGCAAGGGGATGAGGCGACGCTGATCAATCTGCTCAAGGAGGAGATGGCTCCCCCCGCGCTACAGAGCTGGATGGAGCAGACCCTGCTGGCCGAGCGCAACCACAACTGGCTGAAGAAATGGTCCACCCTGCCCAACGAGAGCTTTATCGTGGTAGGCGCCCTGCACCTTTACGGCGAACAGGGTTTGCTGGCGCTGCTGGAGCAGCAGGGGTGGCACATTACTCCACTCACCACCCCTAGCCCGGCACAAGCTCAAGAACAAAGAGTCCAGTGAGAACGATCACAGAACGAACTGGTTATTAAACAACCTGAAAGGGAGTTGATCGGGATCATCCCGGACGGGGCAAAGAGGTATTTATCATGCCTGTCATCAACCGGGTGACAGGAGCAATAAAATGGACTTTTGGCTGGACCTGATGTTTGGCAACAGCGTGGGATTGATGTCGATGCTGGTGATAATCGGCACCTTCTTGCTCATCAGCTCTTACGCGGCCTACTTCATCTACAAGGTGATGCACTCGCAACCGCCTCATTCACAGCAACCCCATTCTCAACAGCCCAAAGAGGGAAAATAATCCTCTGACCACAGGCGGCAGTTCACACTGACCGCCTGTGCTGTTTTATGGTTCGCGACTGTGATTCCCGGGACAGGATGCACCAGTGTCCATGCCGGCCCTCCCTTATCCCCCCTGCCCCTTTCCCCGTTTTCTGTGCCGGTTGCGGCCGTTATAATGGCCCCCACTTTTTCTTATGGGGAGCCTGCCGTGTCTCATAACGACGAACTCTCGCTATTCATGAATGAAGTGGCCGACGTGCGGCCCATTCGCAGCGACAATATCCATCCCCATGCGGCCAAATCCGCCCCGACCGAGGCGCAGCTCGCTCGCCGTCAGGCTGCCACCGCCGAGCAACTCGCCCTCGACCACCTCACCATGGAGGCCATCGAGATGCGCGATCCGCACGAAATCGTCGGCTTCAAGCGTGATGGGGTGCAGGAGGGGGTCTACAAGAAGCTGCGGCTCGGCAAATACGAGCTGCAGGCGAGCCTGGACTTGCACCAGAAAACCCTCAACGAAGCGCGCCAGACGCTGGTGCAGTTCATTGCGGATTGTGAAGTCCGGGATATCCGCTGCCTGCTTATCCTGCATGGCAAGGGGGAGCGCAGCACCCCGCGCGCCCTGCTGAAAAGCTATGTCAGCGCCTGGTTGCCGCAACTGCCCGCCGTCATGGCGATCCACAGCGCCGAGCGTCGCCACGGCGGCAGCGGTGCTCTATACGTGCTGCTGCGTAAAAGCGAACGCAAAAAAGCAGAAAACCGCGAACGGCACCAGAAGCGGCTCGGCTAATCCGCCGCTCGCCACCACGCCTTTGGCCCACCTGCGCTAAGGTGGTCAACGATGCAGCGGCGGTGTTAGCATCGAACGGCCCCGATCATGCCAGGTACGGGGCGGCATACCATCAGGGACGATAACAAGGACAATCCCATGTCATATCAAAAGCTTGAACAACATCAGCAGCAGATCCACCGCTTTAGCCACCTCGCCGCCATCTGCGGCTGGGATCAGGCGGCCATGATGCCGGAAGGGGGCAACGATGCCCGCGCCGAAGCGATGGCCGAACTCGGTCTGCTGATCCACCAGAAGCGCACCGCTCCCGAGCTGGGCGACTGGATTGCCAAGGCCGAGAGTGAGCCGCTCGATGAAGTGCAACGTGCCAACCTCGGCGAGATCAAGCGCCAGTGGCAAGATGCCAGCCTGCTGCCCGGTGAGCTGGTCGAAGCGCTGTCGCTCGCCGGCAGCAAGTGCGAGCACGCCTGGCGCAGCCAGCGCAAGAACAACGACTGGGCCGGTTTTGCTCCCAATCTCGAGGAGGTGGTGAAACTCTCCCGTGAAGTAGCGCAGCTGCGGGCCGATGCGCTTGGCGTGCGCCCCTACGACGCCATGCTGGCCCTCTATGAGCCGGGCATGACCAGCACACGACTTGATCAAATCTTCGGCGATCTCGCCAGCTGGTTGCCGGATCTTATCCTGACCGTGAGTGAACAACAAAAGGGCGATGCCTTGTTGCTGCCGCAAGGCCCCTTCCCCATCCCGACCCAGCAAGCGCTCGGTCAGGAGGTGATGGGACTGCTCGGCTTTGATTTCGCCCACGGCCGGCTCGATGTGAGCAGTCACCCCTTCTGTGGCGGCGTGCCGACCGACGTGCGGATCACCACCCGCTATAACGAGCAGGAGTTTGTCTCCAGCCTGATGGGCATAGTGCACGAGACCGGTCACGCCCGTTACGAGCAGGGGCTGCCGCGCCATCTGCTGGGTCAGCCGGTGGCCGAGGCCCGCTCCATGGCGATCCACGAGAGCCAGAGCCTGTTTTGCGAGATGCAGCTGGGGCATCATCCGGCCTTCCTCGCGCTGCTGGCACCACGCATTCGTCACCACTTCGGCGAGCAGGCGGCGTTTGCGCCGGACAATCTGGCCAAGCTCTACAGCCGGGTCGAGCCGGGCTTTATCCGGGTCGATGCGGACGAGGTGACCTATCCGGCCCACGTTATCCTGCGCTACGAGCTGGAGCGCGATCTGGTGGAAGGGAAGATCGAGGTGGCCGACATCCCCGAGCTGTGGGACGCCAAGATGCAGCAGTGGCTGGGGCTCTCCACCAAGGGCAACTACCGCAATGGCTGCATGCAGGATATTCACTGGACCGACGGCTCGTTCGGCTACTTCCCGAGCTACACCCTGGGCGCCATGTATGCCGCCCAGCTGCGTTTTGCCCTCGAAAAAGAGCTGGGCAGCATGGGGGAGGTGATCGCGGCGGGTCGCTTGCCGGAGATCTTCGGCTGGCTCGGGCGCCAGATCTGGTCACAGGGGAGCCTGCACAGCACCGACGAGCTGGTGCGCCGCGCCACCGGTGAAGCGCTCAACCCGCACTGGCTGCGCCAGCATCTGGAACAGCGTTATCTGAAGTGATGCTTGCTACACGGGTAACAAAAGACGGGGCCCTTTTAGTTGACCACTACAGGGCCCCGTTTTTATGGCGGTGCATGGCACAGCACGCCGCCACAACCATGCTGTAAAAAGAGAAAATTCAGAGAGGATCAGGGGAACCCAGCAACTCGCGCAGTTGCAGGATATTGCCCTCAGGGTCGAAGGCGTTGCGCACCACAAAGCCGGGCCCCGTCCACTGCTGTGGCAGCAGGCCGCCGCCGAGATCCGCCGCCTTCGCTTCTGCCCAGGCGAGGCTGGAGACGGTGAAGAACAGCTTGATGGCCCCCTCTTCCCGCAATTCCGGCGGCCGCTTGATAACAACTTGCCCGGTATAAGGCTCGGGAATGGCGTGGATCAGCAGCTGGATATCGCTGTTTTCCAGCACCACCAACTGCTCATCCTGACTGCAGACCACCATCTGCAGCAATGTACGGTAAAAGTGGGTCAGCAGGCCCGGATCCTTGGCATAGATCAGGGCACCGGCACGAGCTGGGCCTGGCATGGAGCACTCCTCAACAGTGAACGACTGGGTGGACAGATCTCCACCTTCTCACAGTTGCGCGCCCCATTCGATCCTTTTTAGCGGCTCGCCAGCCTCACTGCACAAAGTGCCACTGCCGCAGTGCCAACGTCGGAGGCGGCCCCTGATCGTCCCCCAGATCTGCCATGCCCAGCGCCTCGTCATAGTGCACACCGCCCGCGCCACTCTCGGTCAAGTGTTTTGCCCGCACCGCCCCGTACAGACCGCCACTTCCGCTGATCTTCATCTCGGTGAGCGGGGCATAGAGAGCGGCATAGAGCGGCGTATTGCCCGACAGCTTGACCCCATCCTTGCCGCTATACGCGGAATAGATAGAGATAGCGGGCGTACCGCCAGCGGTCAGCCCCTGTTTGGCTGCCGTCACCTCGGCACCGGCCCCAAGATCGACCTTACCGCTGACGATCAGGGTCAGGCTGCTCCCCTCGCTCACCGTCAACTTGTTGCTGCCTGTCATGGTGAAATCCTTGTCGATCAGCAGCACCACATCCCCCTTGATGGTGAGACTGGCATCGGCCCCCATATTGAGGCTGTCGAGCTTGTAAATGGTCTGTTCCTTGCCAAACAGCTCCCCCTTGCCGGGGAACGGCAGCCCGGGCTTTTGCTGGTTGCTGCTGGTGACCGAGCCGGTGGCAGGATCCGTGGTCAGCACCATCTGCTGGGTGGCCCCGAGCGTCAGCGGGCCATTGATGGGCAATGTTGCAGGGGGGAACGATTTGGGCAGCGCGGCCACATTGAGCGGGTCACACACCTGCCCGGCAACAGGCGGTAGCTTGGGATGAGTTCGGTATTGGGGCTCCAGATACTTCTGATGCTTGGCATCAAGGAATGCCCCGTTCCCACCATAGTTCAACTTGTCGCCAGCAATGCTGGTGCCATGACCCATAGAAACATCCCCATTGATCGCAACAGCTCCGGCAATATGCCCCCCTTGCAAGGCAAAATTTCCACTCCCGTTCACGCTGCCCTCAACCCTGACGACCCCATCAGAGGGAGAAATGGTGATATCGCCGCCAGCAAGTACATTACCCGCAACAGGTGAAGAACCTTTCAAGGTCACCGAGCCGGTCGCCCGCACATCACCCCAGATGGGGGAGTGCCCGGCGAGCACCACATTGGCCTTGTCGCTGACGGTCGCCACCTTGGCGTTCTGCCCCTGATTAAGGGTCCCGGAAACAGACTCCTTGTACGCTCCCTTGCGCGAATCATAGCTGTCGATAAAACCGCTACCGGAAAGGCTTAGCCCTTCGCATGCCACTACCGAATCCTGAAAGATGAGATTGCCGGGCTCGCGCTTGAGGGCAAACAGCGCGTTGAGACTGGCATTGCCCTCCAGATAACGGCCATGGCTCTGCAACGCCAGTTTGCTGCCTGTAGAAGCATCCAGCTGATCGATGCGAAAGCGGCTGCCCGCCATGGCCCCTTCCCCCTTGCCTGGCACCTTCTGCACCAGTTGATCCCACTCTATCCGTGGTTCGGAGCCGAGCGCCTGATGCAGGGCGCGATAACTGTCGTTCATCCCCTGCTCGGCACTGAGCTGTGCATTGATCTTCTTGTGAAAATTGCCGCTCAGGCGGGTTTGCAGCTGGTTCTCCTGAATGCTGGTAAACACCAGCAGGCTCGACAGCAGGCTCACCACCAGCACCACCAGCAATACGGCTCCTCGCTGCCCCTGCAATCCCTTGTTCATCCTGCTCCCCCTGCACCGGATGTGGCCAGTGCTGCCGCCCAGACCGCCTTGCGGCGTGCCACCTGCACCTCTACCCCAGGCGCCAGATAGCTCGGCAGCCCTTCGGGCAAGATGCGGATATTGACCAGCGCCCCCTGCTGGCCGAATTCAAGATCCTGAAGATGGGCCAGCAACAGGCGCGGGCCATCCCCGTCATCGCAACTGAGTACCGGCGGCGTGAAGCGGTACTGCTCGGTAAAATCGGCGGTTTTCTGGTTGCCAAGGCAGGAGAGCACCGGACTGCCCCCCTCTACCTTGAAAGCCAGCGTCAGGCGATCAGGGGTGACCGCTATCAGCTGATCCGCCTGCTTGACGCTGTTGGTAAAGGTGAGAGTGGCAAAGCGCAGCACTTCGTTCGCCTGCTCCAGCGCCTTGCTCTGCTCAACCGTGCTCTTGATAGGCACGTAACCGGCAAAAATAGCCAGCATCAGCATCAGACCGAGCACCATGGAGATCATCAGCTCGACGAGACTGACACCTCGCTGTCGGAAGGGAACGTTCAGCATAGTGGCGGAAATCCTGCGTTCAGCTCAACCCGCCTGGCACCGGAGATCCGCGCATCACGCCACTCGATGGCGACCACAAAGTGGTCGCTGTAGCGACTAGGCAGCACCAGCTGGTGGCCCTCGTGCAGGGTGAAGCGGGCAAGAAAATCGCCCTGGGTGAACCGCTCCGGCTTGCGCTGTACTTCACACAGCGAACCCCAGATCTGCTCCACACTGTTGCTCGCCTCAATCGTGGCCAACGTACTCTGCAGGCTATAGTGCGCCTGCTGCAACGAGACCACCTGCCCCTTGGCGAGACCGAGAAATACCATCACCGCCAACACCATGGAGACCATGATCTCCACCAGATTGAAACCCTGCTGGCGAGCAGGCGCGGTGTGTCTCATGAGCAGCTCCCGTGCAGCAGCTGGCCGCTCGGCGCCACACAGAGCACGCGCTGATCTCCGAGGCGATTGGCCAGAGTGATCTCGGCGTGGCTGCTACTGCCGGTTGGCGCGATCTTGATGGGGTCAAACGGCTTGATCACCACGCCGCCAGCAGGTGCTGCCGCCTGACGCAGCAACTTGCTGTCAGCCATCACCTCCCAGCCACCGTTCTCGGTGCCCTGCAGTACCACCGGCAGGGTCAGCTTGACCGCTTCGCTGCGGGCAAAGCGGTAGGCTGACGCGAGCTCGGTCGCACTGCGATCGAGTCGTTCGGCCGCGAGGCGCTGACTCATGGAGGGCACTGCAACCAGCAGCAAGATGGCGGCAATGCCGACCGTGATCATCAACTCAATCAGGGTAAATCCGCGCTCGTTCATCTTATGATCCCCAGCAGTCATGACGATTGGCCGCGCGATAACCGGTCTGATCGAGCGTCAGAGTGCCGCACTCATCCTGTTGTCGCGTCGTTGGAATGGCTTTGAGCAGATAGTCGCCAGCATCTTGCTGGCTGTAGCTGAACTGGTAAAAATCCGTGTTGGAAGGGGTGGCAAACGTGTCGGGATAACGGCCCTGTTGGGTATAGATACGTTCGAGGGCGAGCGCCTGCTCCAGCAATTGCTGCTGTGCTTCGTAACGACGTCCCTGTTGCAGATAACCCTGATACGCTGGCAACGCGATGGCCGCGAGAATGCTGACAACCGTCATGGCAATCAACAACTCGATCAGACTAAACCCCCGGCAATGGGGCCATGCCTTACAGTCGTTCACTTATCATCCTTGGCAAGTGTTGTTATTGGTCGGCCTTGGGCCGCAGATGTGATGACTTAATAATCACAAAAAATTAACTGACTCAATTGAACAACACAAAATCACCACATTCAATGTAAAAAAGATAATTATGTGATCTGTTATTAATTTATAAGCAGTTTTCGCCGCCACTAATCTCGCTAAGCAAATAAAGCTAGGCCAATCGAGCCTCCGACCCCATCCGTTATGAGCTCTTCTGCCGAGCCTTGCCAAATGGACAACAACGGAGCGAAGAGTGAAACCCAACCGTGCAACGAAAGAGTAAAAAAACTTCGGCCAATTTTTGCTATCCCTGTCCGTTTCTGGCTAGTCATGGCCCCCGAGCCCCCTTACTCTCTTGCCATCTATTCCAGCAACGCCGCCAACACCATGAATGCAAAGCCAAGCCCTGAGTCGTCACCGGATGAGGTGATCAACACCCTCAGCCGCGAACAGTGTCACGCCGCACGGCTCGCCCGCGATGCTCGCTTCGATGGCCGCTTCTTTACCGGCGTGCTCTCGACCGGCATCTACTGCCGGCCTGTCTGCCCGGCACGGCCACCGCACGAGCACAATGTGCGCTACTTCCAAAGCGCCGCGGCCGCCGAGCAGTATGGGCTGCGACCCTGCCTGCGCTGCCGCCCTGAGCTGGCCCCCGCCGCCCGTGGCGATCTGCCGGTTGAACTGGCACGTCTGCTGGCACGCATCGATCGCGGAGAGCTGGCGGAGGGCACGCTCGCCAAACTGGCCACTGAGGAAGGGATCAGCGAACGCACCCTGCGCCGCCAGTTCGAGCAACATCTCGGCGCCTCACCAAAACAGGTGGAGCAGACGCGCCGCCTGCTGCTCGCGAAACGGCTGCTGACCGAAACAGGGCTGCCCATTACCGACATCGCGTTTGCCGCCGGCTTTGCCAGCATCCGCCGCTTCAATGATGCTTGGCTCAACGCCTACGGACTGGCCCCGCGCTCCCTGCGCCAGCAGGAGCAGCACGGTGACGCGCCAGAGCACATAGGCTCGGAGCCGCGCGGCGCAACGCTGACGCTGCAGTTGCCCTACCGCCCCCCATATGATGTGGCGGCCATGCTGGCGTTCTACCGGCTGCGTGCGATCCCCGGGCTGGAGCGGGTAGATGGCGAGGTGTATGAGCGGCGCTACCAGGTCGGTAATCAGGTCGCGCTGGTGCGCATCGCGCAGGGCAAGGGGCACAGCCTGCAACTCACCGTTCATAATCTGCCGCTCGCGGCGCTGCCCGATCTGCTCTATCGGGTGCGCAGGATGTGGGATCTCGATGCCGATATGCAGCGGATCGGCGATCTGCTCGCTCAGGATCCTCTGCTCTCCCGCTTGCTGGCGCGCTGGCCCGGCGTACGGCTGCCGGGTGGCTGGGACGAGTACGAGGTGATGCTGCGCGCCATCGTCGGCCAGCAGGTCTCGGTCAAGGGGGCCATCACCATACTCGGGCGGCTGGTGGCTCGCACCGAGGCGCAATTCGGGATGGCGCAACTGCCGCCCCCCGCCCAGTTGTGCGAACTCGATCTCGACGGTATCGGCATGCCCGGCAGCCGCATTCGTACCCTGCGCGGCGTGGCACAGGCGCTGGCCAGCGGCGAGCTGACCCTCACGACAGCCAGTGACGAGCAGTTGCTGGCGCTGCCGGGCATAGGCCCGTGGACGGTCTCTTACTGGCGGCTGCGCTGCGGGCTGGATACCGATGCCTTCCCCGCTTCCGATCTGGTGCTGCAAAAGGCACTCGGCGGCGGCACCAAGCTGCCGGTAAAAGAGGTGTTGGCGCAAAGCGCAGCATGGCAGCCGTGGCGCAGCTATGCGGCCAGCTGGCTGTGGCATGCCATGAGTGAAGCGCCCGATTTGCTACTCCGTGCCACTGGCAACAAAAACCAGCAGGATAGCCAACAACAGGAGATAACCCCATGATCCGCTACGATATCCTGCCGACCCGCTGCAGCGATCTGCTGGTCGCCATCAATGAATCTGGTCTGGTGCACGTGGACTTTGTGGCGGGCCTGCGGGCACTGCCCGATATGAGTGGCTGGCAGCAAGATCACGAAGAGCTGGCTCCCTTCCTCGCCGAATTTGACGCCTATTTTGCCGGTCGCTTGCAGCGCTTCTCCCTGTCCCTTGCCGCCCGTGGCACCGCCTTTCAGCAGGCGGTGTGGCAAGCGCTGTGCGACATCCCCTATGGCGAGACCCGCAGCTACAGCGATATTGCCCGCGCCATCGGCAAGCCAGAGGCGGTGCGGGCTGTGGGCGCGGCGAATGGCCGCAATCCGCTCTCGATCATCGTCCCCTGCCATCGGGTGATCGGCCAAAACGGCAGCCTGACCGGCTATGCGGGGGGATTGGAGATCAAAAAAGCACTGCTGGCGCTGGAGAGGGGCAATTAAAGGAGGGTAGGCAGAGAACCTGCGATAAAAAACTGCCCCTTTCCGGACGGAGAAAGGGGCTCATTGCTCAGCGTTTCAGGCTGCCCATCACATGCATTTCGCAGCGGTTGCAGTCAAAACGCAGGCGGAAGGTGTCTTTACCCATCTTGAGTTCCAGCGGCTCGGCCTTGAGACCGGGCACCTCGTTCGGGCAGAGGTTCTGGCTGTAGCGGATGCAATGCTTGGTGATCATCAGCACCACTTCCCGCTCCTCCTTGTTCGCCTCATAGGCGGGAGCGATGCGCTCCACCCCGTGTTCGCGGAAGAACTGCTCGGCGGCGCTGTTCAGCACGTTGCCAAGGTAGGAGAGACGGTGCTGGGGATAGTTTATATCCCGCAGGGCGATCCGTCGCTCGGGGCGCTGGTAGCTGGCCACCCGCGCCGCCTCTAGCGCGGCGATGCCATCCCGGCGCAAACCGTTGAGCTGTGATGCAGCGATAAACAGCGGGTGAGTGAATGCCAACTCAATCTTGCGCGCCACAAACAGGGTATTGCCGAGTTTACCAAGCTGATCCCGCGCCTGTTGCAGCGCCCGCTCCGGGTTGTCGGCAGGCTGTTTGTCACAGGGAAGTGTCACCGCGGCGCTGATGCCTTGTTCGTCGGTGAGCGTGAGGCTCACGCCCTCATCGCACTCTGCCAGCACCATATCGACCCGGATGCGGCGATCCGCGCTCGCCTTCTCCAGCATCTTGCTGAACGCCTGATCGTGGTTGCGGTAGATTTCGGTCCCCACCTTTAGCCCCGGCATGCGTTCTGACAGGAGTAACTGCTTACCTTCGACCTTGTTGAGGCGCATCCCCACCAGCTCGTTGTTCGGCTTGAAGAAGCCCAAACCGTCGCCGTTGTTGAGGGTGACCTGTTTGCCATCAATCTCGATACCGTCACGGGTCACCCTGGTAACCCGCCCCAGCGGTTCGCCCACATATTTCGGGCTCTTGGTGGAGTCGATCCCCTGCTGGCGACCATGGAGGAAGTAGTCGGTGCTGCCGCGGTTGAAGCTCTTTTTGGGGTCAGGCGTGAAGCTGTAGCTGCAACGGCCAGCAGAGGCGGCCACCAGATCGGAGCGACTATCCAGAATGGCGTCCAGCTTCTGCCGATACCAGGCGGTAACGTTCTTGACGTAGTCGAGCCCCTTGAGTCGCCCTTCAATCTTGAAGGAGCGGATCCCCGCCTCGATCAAGGCCTCCAGGTTGTCGGTCTGATCCATATCCTTGAGGGACAACAGGTGGCTGTCGGCCACCAGCACTTCGCCATCCGGCTTTTGCAGCGAGCAGGGCAGACGGCAGAGCTGGGCACACTCGCCACGGTTGGCGCTGCGGCCGGTACGGGCATGGCTGATGTTGCACTGGCCGCTGTAGGAGACACAGAGCGCGCCGTGGATAAAGAACTCCAGCTGCACATTGGTCGCCGCGCTGATCTCGCGGATCTGCGCAAGGGACAGTTCGCGCGCCAGCACCACCTGAGAGAAACCCACATCCTGCAGAAACTTCACCTTCTCCGGCGTGCGGTTGTCGGTCTGGGTACTGGCATGGAGCGCAATAGGTGGCAAATCCAGCGCCAGCAGCCCCATATCCTGCACAATCAGCGCATCGGCACCGGCTTCGTAGATCTGGTGGGTCAGCCGCCGGGCCTGCTCCAGCTCGTGATCGTGCAGCAAAGTATTGAAGGCGACAAAGACCTGGGCACCGAAACGGTGGGCGTGGCGCGCCAGCGCCTCGATATCCTCGATGGAGTTGCCCGCCGCACTGCGGGCGCCGAAGGCAGGGCCACCCATGTAGACGGCATCGGCACCATGGTTGATGGCTTCTATGCCGTAGGCGAGGTTCTTGGCCGGAGCCAGCAGCTCCAACCGGTTATTGTGGCTTAAAGGGTGCTTGTTCTGGTGCATAGTCTCGGGATCAGGGCGGACAGCAAATGGGCGCTACTCTAGCCCATTCGCCACCCGCGTGCCTTGATCCCGCTTAAGGTATCCGCAAAATGCAGGATTAGATAACCACCTTGAGTGCCAGCCCGAGCAGCACCAGGCCGCTCACCTTATCGATCACAAAGGATTTGGCTTTAAGCCACGCCAGCACCGGCCCGCGGGAGAGCACCAGCGCCACCAGCACGTACCAGACGGCATCGATCCCGCCCGCGGTGAGCATCATGATGCCCCCTTCGCTCCAGCCGGTATCGGCCCGCACAAACTGGCTGAACAGGGCGATGAAGAAAACCGCCAGCTGGGGGTTAAGGAAGGCAACCATATAACCTTCAAAGGCCCCTTGCCGACCGCGCAACTGATGTACCTCTTCATTCCCTTCGTCACTGGCTGGTTTTGCCAGCAGGGCTTTCACCCCGAGCCAGGCAAGAAACGCGGCGCCGCCGTAGCGGATCAAATCAAACAGGATCGGTGTCTGGGTGATCAAAATGGAAAGGCCGAGCGCCGTGACCAGCGCATAGATACCAACCCCGAGGCCGTGGCCAAGCGCAGTAGCGACGCCATGCCCCTGCCCGCCCTGCACCGTGTTGCGGATGATCAGCGCCAGACTCGGCCCCGGGCTGATGGCCCCCATCACGCAGATTGCGGCCAGTGCCAGCCAACTCGTCAGTTCCATGCTTTTCCTCTTTTGTGCTCGATATGATGACCTGTACTCAGGGTACGGGCTGAGCCATTATGCCAGTAGTGAAAGTTATGAATAGATTCCATAACCCATGGCTATAACGCCACACAACTGACCGGGGCTAACCGCCGAGATCGAGCAGCTTGCGACTCTCGCCAACGGTGCGTTGCAGATGATCCCGCAGGAAGGGGTAGGCCAGCTCGCGAAACCAGCGGTGGGCTGGATCCTGATGGTGGCGCTGATGCCACAGCAGATGATACTGCTGGTCGCGGGTAGCAAAGGGCAGATCGACAAAGGTGAGCTCATGGCCACAGGAGAGCTGCCAGGCGATATGGGCCGGGGTGGTCATCAGGCAATCGGTGCGCAGCAACACCTCCACTGCCGCCTGAAAGAAGGGAACTCTGGCAAACCAGCGCCGACTCAGTCCCTGCGGCGCCAACACCTGCTCCACCGGGCTGTCCTTGTCGCCACCGCCACTCACCTGCAGGTGAGGCCAGGCGAGATAGTCATCGAGATTAAGTGTCTTGCCTGCCAGCGGGTGGTGACATCCCATCAGCACCGCCAGCCGATCTTCCCCCTGATGCAGACCACGGATCTGATCCGGTACCTGCTCGGTGATGGTGGAGACCAGATCCAGCTCGGACTGCCACAACTGCGGCAGCTGACGCTTGTCCCACAGGCTGTACTCCAGCGCCGCCAACGGCGCCTCTTTGGCGAGCGCGGCACAGATATCGGGCAGGATATGCTGGGCCACATAATCGGAGGAGGCGAGCCGAAATACCCGCTCGCAGCGGCTCGGGTCAAATCCGGGCGCCTCGTAGAGCCGCTCCAGCGCACCGAGAGAATCCGCCAGCTGGGCGGCCAACAGTTCGGCCCGTGGCGTCAGCAGCCAGCGTTGCCCCTCCCGCACCAGCAACTCGTCATCAAACTCGCTGCGCAACTGGGCAAGCTGCTTGCTGATGGAGGGCTGACTCAGGTGCAACAGCTCGGCGGCGCGGCTGATATTGCGGGTCTCCAGCAGCACCTTGAGGGTCGGCAACAAGTTGAGATTGGCTCTGAGCAAGGAGATACCCTCATCGGTGGTGAAACGCCTATCTTAGGGCAGATGAGTCCCGCGTTTTAAGCAAAATTTCCAGCCATATTCCGCACGTTGCAGCCCTTTGCGACCAGATGGCACAGCTGAGCCCCCTGCACATAACCATGACCACAAGATGACAGTGGTTGTCTCGTACGGCATAATTGCACGATTTTCCGCCCGCGGGCGATCCACTTGAGAAGCGGTAACAAGATGAAATACGCCAATATCACCGGCTGGGGCAAATGCCTGCCTCCCTCCGTGCTGACCAACGACGACCTCAGCACCATCATGGATACATCAGACGAGTGGATCTATCCGCGCACCGGCATCAAGGCCCGCCGGATCTCCCATGTCAGCACCTCGGATCTCGCCACCCTGGCCGGTCGCCGCGCACTGGCCTGCGCCGGTCTGGAAGCCAGCGATCTCGATGGCATCATCCTGGCCACCGCCACCCCGGACAACCTGCTGCCAAGCGCCGCCTCTGCGGTGCAAAAGAAGCTGGGCGCCGTCAACGCCGCCGTGTTTGACCTCAACGCGGCCTGCACCGGTTTCGTCTACTCCCTCTCCGTCGCTACCTCGCTGGTGCAGACTGGCATGATGAAGAAGGTGCTGGTGATTGGCGCCGAGCGCCTCACCTACCTGCTGGACTGGGCACGCCGCGATACCGCCGTACTGTTTGGCGATGGTGCCGGTGCCGTGGTGATAGAGGCAAGCGAGCAGGAGTGTGGCCTGATCGCCAACAAGCTGGGTTGCGACAGCGAAGCGCGGGAGATCCTGCATGTACCGAACTTCGGTACCGACCGGGTGCGTTTTGCCGATATCGATGGCCTGTTCACCTTCAACTTCGAAGGGCCGGAGATCTTCAAACGTGCTGTGCGCGGCATGGGTGAGGCCACCAGCACTGTGCTGGCGCAGGCCGGTATTGCGCCGGAGCAGGTCGACCTGATCGTGCCGCACCAGGCCAATATCCGCATCATCGAGACCCTCGCCAAACGGATGAATGCGCCGATGGAGAAGGTGATGGTCAACATCGAAAACTACGGCAACACCTCCGCAGCCACCGTACCTATCGCCCTGTGCGAAGCGCTGGAGCAGGGGCGCGTCAAGCCGAATTCCTATCTGCTGACTGCCGCCTTCGGTGCCGGCCTGACCTGGGGCGCAGCCATCATCAAGTGGGGCGATCGTGTTACCCCTATCAACAAGTGCGAGGCCGAGCTGCCACCGTGCGACCAGAGCGCACTGGAACTGATTGCTCACGCCGTCGAAGGGTGTCAGAAGGCCCACGCCAACGAGGCCTGATCCTTATCAGGAGCCTGAATCCTCAGGCTCCTTTCTCCCACACCGCTCTCCCTCCCCCTTCGCGACACTTTTCTAACCTGACCTCTTGAGGCTCCGGCAATGCCCACCACATCCTGAGCAGAGAGCCAACTTCGGCGTGATGAGTCTGAGCGCATAAAAAAGTCCGGCGCCCCAAAGGGCGCCGGACTTTTTACTGCAACCGGAGAATCCGGTTCAGGAGGACAGATTACTCTGCGGCAGGCGCTTCGGCAGCAACCGGAGCATCAGCAGCCGGGGCTGCATCAGTCGGAGCGTTCGCTTCCTTGATGGAGAGACGTACGCGGCCCTGACGGTCCACTTCCAGTACCTTCACCTTGACCACGTCACCGATGGTCAGATGGTCAGCCACGTTCTGCACGCGAGCGTCGGTGATCTGGGAGATGTGTACCAGACCATCTTTGCCCGGCAGAATGTTGACGAATGCACCAAAATCGGCCAGACGGACAACTTTACCTTCATAGATGCGGTTCACTTCGATCTCGGCGGTGATGGCCTCGATGCGACGGATCGCTTCCATGGCAGCTTCGTTGGCCACGGCGGAGATACGTACAGTACCGTCATCATCCAGCTCGATGTTGGTGCCGGTCTCTTCGGTCAGCGCACGGATCACGGAACCACCCTTACCGATCACGTCCTTGATCTTCTCAGGATTGATCTTGATGGTGTGGATACGCGGTGCGAAATCAGAGATCTGGGCACGGGGAGCCTGGATTGCTTCATCCATCACTTTGAGGATGTGCAGACGGGCGCCACGAGCTTGCTTCAGGGCAATCTCCATGATCTCTTTGGTGATGCCTTCGATCTTGATGTCCATCTGCAGCGCGGTCACACCTTCGGTGGTACCGGCTACTTTGAAGTCCATGTCGCCCAGGTGATCTTCGTCACCCAGAATGTCAGACAGCACGACGAAACCTTCTTCTTCCTTCACCAGACCCATGGCGATACCGGCGACGGAGGCCTTGATCGGCACACCGGCATCCATCAGCGCCAGGGAGGAACCACAGACAGACGCCATGGAGGAGGAGCCGTTGGATTCGGTGATTTCAGAGACCACGCGCACCACGTACGGGAACTCGGCGGCGCTCGGCATCACGGCAGCAACGCCGCGCTTGGCCAGACGGCCGTGACCGATTTCACGACGCTTCGGGCTACCCATCATGCCGGTCTCACCGACGCAGTATGGCGGGAAGTTGTAGTGCAGCATGAAGCGATCGGCACGGTTGCCGGTCAGCTCGTCGATGTTCTGGGCGTCACGCTCGGTACCCAGGGTCGCAACGACCATAGCCTGGGTTTCACCACGAGTGAACAGGGCAGAACCGTGAGCACGGGGCAATACGCCGGTAGCGACAGACAGGGCACGGATCATTTCCGGATCGCGACCGTCGATACGCGGCTCACCACGTACGACACGACCACGAACGATGCGGCTTTCCAGGCTGTGGAACTCTTCGCCAATCTTCTTGGCATCTTCTTCCACGCCTGACGCGATAACTTGCTCAACCACACGGCCCTTGATGGCAGCGATTGTTTCGTAACGAACAGCCTTCTCGGTGATGCGGTAGGCTTCACCCAGCTCGGCGCTCGCCAGCTCGGCAACCTTGGCTTTCAGCGCTTCGTTGACGGCAGGCGGAGTCCAGTCCCACGGCTTGGTGCCGACGGCAGCGGCAAACTCGTTGATCGCATTGATCACGGTCTGCATCTGCTCGTGACCGTATACCACGGCGCCCAGCATCACTTCTTCGGAGAGGATGGCCGCTTCGGACTCAACCATCAGCACGGCATTGGCAGTACCGGCAACCACCAGATCCAGATCGCTCTGCGGCAGTTCGGTAGTGGTCGGGTTCAGCACATACTGACCGTTCATGTAACCCACGCGAGCAGCACCGATCGGGCCGCCAAACGGGATACCGGAGATGGCCAGTGCAGCAGATGCACCGATCATGGCAACGATGTCGGGGGATACGGCCGGATTCACGGACATGACGGTCGCAACGACCTGAACCTCATTGAGGAAGCCTTCCGGGAACAGCGGACGAATAGGACGGTCGATCAGACGGGAGATAAGAGTCTCGCCTTCGCTCGGACGGCCTTCACGACGGAAGAAACCACCCGGGATACGACCAGCAGCATAGGTACGCTCCTGGTAGTTGACGGTCAGCGGGAAGAAATCACGGCCATGATCGGCCTCTTTCTTGCCGACTACGGTCACAAATACGCAGGTATCGTCCATGCTGACCATAACGGCCGCAGTGGCTTGACGGGCCATCACACCGGTTTCCAGTGTGACGGTGTGTTGACCGTACTGGAATGACTTTACAATAGGATTCACGTGAATTTCCTTTTTACAATTTGGCTCTTTAAATTCGCGCACAAGTATACTTGATTCGATGCAAAAGGTAAGCGGCGACGCGAATTCTGTGAGGCAGGCAACGGCTTGAAGAGCAATAAAAAAGGGGAACCTGACGGTTCCCCTTTTTCGCGAAATCTGATGGTCGATTAACGACGCAGACCCAGCTTGGCGATCAGAGCAGCATAACGCTCGGAATCTTTACGCTTCAGGTAGTCCAGCAGCTTACGACGCTGGGAAACCATGCGCAGCAGACCGCGACGACCGTGGTGGTCCTTGGAGTGCTCTTTGAAGTGACCTTGCAGATGGTTGATCTGGGCAGTCAGCAGGGCAACTTGCACTTCGGGGGAACCGGTGTCGTTGGCGCAACGAGCGTTGTCAGCAACGATTTGAGCTTTGATCTCAGCATTTAGAGACATGGTAATACTCCAGTAGAGTGTTTAAAGGTTCACAGCCAATCTCTAATTCAGCCGTGAAATGAGGGCGGTATCATAATCGTCCCCGCCCCTTTTCGCAACGATAAAGAGGCGAAACGGGAAAGACGTTCTGATACCGCCTGAGGATCACTCCTCGTCGTGATAACGCACCAGTCGCTTGGGAGCGACGCGGCCATCATCATCAATCTCGCCAACCCCGATGAACTCGCGCTCCGGGCCGACCGTCATGCGAACCTGACCGCTTTGCGGCGCACCCGCCACCTGCACGGCCTGGCCCTGATTCACATAGGCAGCCACAACCGCCAGCATGTTCACCTCGGGCAAGCTTGCTACGGCGGTGTCCATCGGCAGCAACAGCGGATCCAGCTGCTCGCGCGGCGGGATGCTCTCGGCCTTGGCCTGCTCGAAGATGCACTCGAGTTGCTCCAGCGTCAGCATCCGCTCGTACGGATAGCTGGCCACCTGGGTACGACGCAACTGGGTCACGTGGGCGCCACAACCCAGCACTTCACCCAGATCATCCACCAGAGAGCGGATGTAGGTGCCTTTGCTGCAGTGCACTTCAAGGCGCACTTCATCACCTTCGAAGCTCAGCAGTTTGAGCTCGAATACGGTGATGGGACGGGCTTCACGCTCAATCTCGATGCCTTCGCGGGCATATTCGTAGAGCGGACGGCCGTTGTGCTTGAGCGCAGAGTACATGGAGGGCACCTGCATGATGGGGCCGCGGAACTGGTCCAGCGCCTCAATCAGGGTACCGACAGCCACGTTCACTGGACGGGTGGAGACCACCTCACCATCAGAGTCGCTGGTGTTGGTGCGCTCGCCCAGTTTGGCGGTCACCTCATAGCGCTTGTCCGCTTCCAGCAAATACTGGGAGAACTTGGTGGCCTCGCCGAGGCAGATCGGCAGCATGCCGGTCGCCAGCGGATCCAGTGCGCCGGTGTGACCGGCCTTGGCGGCGTTGTAGATGCGCTTGACCTTCTGCAACACATCGTTGGAGGTCAGGCCGGTCGGCTTGTCCAGCAGCAGAATGCCGTGCACATCACGGCCCTTGAAACGACGTCTTCGAGACATCTCAGGCTTTATCCTCAGTTGTGTCATCCGGTGCGGATTCAGCTTCTTCGTCACGGCCGGATTCGGCCATGCGACGCTTGTCTTCGCGCACAGTGTTGGTCACCAGGTTGGAGAGACGCATCCCCTCGACCAGGGTCTGGTCGTAGTAGAAACGCAGCTCGGGCACCACGCGCAGACGCATGGCACTGCCCAGCAGACTACGGATATATCCGGCTGCTTCGGTCAGACCCTGCAAGCCTTCCTTGATGCGCTCGGCATCATTTTCCAGCTGCAAGAAGGTGACGTAAATCTTGGCATAGTTGAGGTCACGGGACACTTCCACATCGGAAACAGTCACCATGCCGATGCGCGGGTCTTTCACCTCGCGCTGCAGGATCAGCGCGATTTCACGCTGGATCTGCTGTCCGACCCGACGGGTCCGGCTGAATTCTCTGGCCATATTCTATCCTGCGATAAAAGGGGGCCGCGGCCCCCTATTTTGTCTAACTCTCGGCTTACAGAGTCCGTTGGATTTCAACAGTCTCGTAAACTTCGATCTGGTCGCCTTCGCGCACGTCGTTGTAGTTCTTGACCGCGATACCACACTCGTAACCGTTGCGAACTTCGTTGACGTCATCCTTGAAGCGGCGCAGGGATTCCAACTCGCCTTCATAGATAACCACGTTGTCACGCAGAACGCGAATACGGTTGGAACGCTTGACCACACCTTCGGTAACCATACAGCCAGCAACGGCGCCGAACTTCGGCGACTTGAAGACGCTACGCACTTCAGCCAGACCGATGATCTCCTGACGATACTCAGGGGCCAGCTTGCCGCTCATGGCCTGCTTCACTTCGTCGATCAGGTCATAGATGACGGAGTAGTAACGCAGATCCAGGCTCTCGGATTCGATGACCTTGCGCGCAGACGCGTCGGCACGAACGTTGAAACCAACCAGAATGGCGCTGGAAGCAGCAGCCAGGGTCGCGTCGGTTTCGGTGATGCCACCTACGCCGGAACCCACGATCTTCACCTTCACTTCGTCGGTGGAGAGTTTGACCAGCGCATCGCAGATCGCCTCCACAGAACCTTGTACGTCGGCCTTGATCACCACGTTTACTTCGGACACTTCGCCCTCGGTCATGTTGGCGAACATGTTTTCCAGCTTGGCCTTCTGCTGGCGAGCCAGCTTGACTTCGCGGAACTTGCCCTGACGATAGAGCGCCACTTCACGGGCTTTCTTCTCGTCACGGACAACAGTGGCTTCGTCACCGGCAGAGGGAACGCCGGAGAGACCCAGGATTTCCACCGGCAGGGACGGACCCGCTTCCTTGATCTCGCGACCCAGTTCGTCACGCATGGCGCGAACACGGCCGTACTCGAGACCACACAGAACGATGTCGCCCTGACGCAGAGTACCTTCTTGTACCAGTACGGTAGCAACCGGACCACGACCTTTATCTAGGAAGGATTCGATCACGACGCCGTTGGCCATACCGTCAACCACCGCTTTCAGCTCCAGTACTTCAGCCTGGATCAGGATGGCTTCCAGCAGATCGTCGATACCCTGACCGGACTTGGCAGATACGTGCACGAACTGGCAGTCTCCACCCCAATCTTCGGACATGACGTTGTAACGGGCCAGCTCGGTCTTGACGCGATCCGGATCCGCTTCAGGCTTGTCGATCTTGTTGACCGCAACAACCAGCGGCACACCGGCCGCCTTGGCGTGCTGGATTGCTTCGATGGTTTGCGGCATCACGCCGTCGTCAGCTGCAACAACCAGGACCACGATGTCGGTCGCCTTGGCACCACGAGCACGCATGGAGGTAAACGCCGCGTGACCCGGGGTATCCAGGAAGGTGATCATGCCACTGTCGGTCTGGACGTGGTAAGCACCGATATGCTGGGTAATACCACCGGCTTCGCCAGCAGCAACCTTGGCTTTACGAATGTAGTCGAGCAGCGAGGTCTTACCGTGGTCAACGTGACCCATGATGGTAACGACAGGTGCGCGCGGCTTGGCTTCGGAGGTCTCGTCACGATCGGACAGTACCGCCTCTTCCAGCTCATTCTCACGACGCAGCACAACCTTGTGACCCATCTCCTCGGCGACCAGCTGAGCGGTCTCCTGGTCGATCACTTGGTTGATGGTGGCCATGGCCCCCATCTTCATCATCGCCTTGATGACTTCAACGCCCTTGACGGCCATCTTGTTGGCTAGCTCGGCCACGGTGATGGTCTCACCGATGACAACGTCGCGGTTCACCACGGCAGCCGGCTTGTTGAAGCCATGCTTCATGGCGTTCGGGGTAGCGACCTTGCCACGTTTGCCTTTACGGGCACGCGGATCACGGGAGTTGCGATCATTGCGATCATCATCGCGACGACCCGCCTTTTTCGGTGCCTTGACAGCGGCAGCGGCAGTACGACGGCTGGTCTCTTCTTTGCGATCCAGCTCGTCTTCTGCAGCTTGCGCATGCTTGTTGGTTGTCAGGTGATAATCGCTGCTCTCTTTGGCACGAGCAGCTTCTTCTTCAGCCCAGCGGGCTGCGTTCTGTTCCGCCATGATGCGAGCCTCTTCGGCTTTCTTCGCGGCGAGTTCTTCAGCTTTTTTCAAAGCTGTCTGTTCCTGTTGGCGCTTCAGTTCTTCTGCTTCGCGCTTGGCCATCTTTTCTGCCTCTTGCTGAGCTGTGCTACTGGCTGCTTTGGCGGGCTGTTGAGCCTGTCGAGCCTTTTGTTGTGCCTCGATCCGCGCCTTTTCCTCAGCTTCACGACGAGCCTGCTCAGCCTCACGGCGAGCCTTCTCTTCAGCTTCGAGGCGAGCCTTCTCTTCGGCTTCGCGACGAGCTTTTTCTTCTGCTTCCAAACGCGCTTTTTCCTCGGCTTCCGCCTGACGCTGTTCTTCTTCCAGCGCCGAGCGTCTTACATAGGTGCGAGATTTGCGAACTTCCACCTGCACTTCTTTGTTCTTGCCGCCGGTTCCCTGAACACTGATGGTGCTCTTGGTCTTGCGCTGCAAAGTCATGCGGGCAGGAGCGGCGACCTCGTCACCTCCATGCTGTTTCTTCAGGTGTGCCAGCAGAGTCTGCTTTTCAGACTCGCTGACCATGTCGTCGGCCTTGCTCTTGCTGATACCGGCATCGACAAACTGCTGGAGAAGACGATCAACCGGTGTGTCGATGTCAGTGGCAAGTTGTTTGACTGATACTTCTGCCATTCATTTTCCTCCGTTTGATCTTACTTAAGACTGCTCTTCTCCGAACCAACAGATATTGCGAGCAGCCATAATGAGCTCACCCGCCTTCTCGGCAGTCAGCCCTTCAATACCAGCAAGGTCATCGATACCTTGCTCAGCCAAATCTTCCAGGGTACCCACGCCGCGGCCCGCCAGAGCGTATGCCAGTTCACGACTCAGACCGTTCAGATTGAGCAGCTCTTCGGACGGCTCGACGCCATCGAAAGACTCCTCTTTGGCCAGCGCCTGGGTAGTCAGGGCATCTTTGGCACGCTTGCGCAGCTCTTCGACCATGTCTTCATCCAGACCGTCGATAGCCAGCAACTCGTTAACCGGCACGAAGGCGATCTCTTCCAGAGTCGAGAAGCCCTCTTCCATCAGCAGACCGGCAAAATCGTCATCGATATCCAGGGTGCTGGTGAACAGGTTCATGATGCGGTCGTTCTCGGCCTGGTGCTTAGCACGCATGTCCTCGACGGTCATCACGTTCAGCTCCCAACCGGTCAACTGGGAGGCCAGACGCACGTTCTGACCATTGCGGCCGATAGCCTGGGCCAGGTTGGCAGCTTCCACGGCGATATCCATGGTGTGGTTGTCTTCATCAACGATGATGGAGGCCACATCGGCAGGTGCCATGGCATTGATCACATACTGGGCCGGGTTGTCATCGTACAGCACGATGTCGGCGCGCTCACCACTCAGCTCGGCGGAGACAGCTTGCACACGGGCACCACGCATACCGATACAGGCACCAATCGGGTCGATACGACGATCGTTGGTCTTCACCGCGATCTTGGCGCGGGAACCCGGATCACGGGCAGCGCCCATGATTTCGATCATCTCTTCACCGATCTCCGGTACTTCGATACGGAACAGCTCTTTCAGGAAGTCCGGGCTGGAACGGCTGACAAACAGCTGAGAACCACGGGCTTCTGGACGTACTGCGTAGAGTAGGCCACGAACGCGGTCACCCGGGCGGAAGGTTTCACGCGGCAGCATGTCATCACGGAAGATCACGGCTTCAGCATTGCTGCCCAGATCCAGGATGACGTTGTCGCGGTTGCTCTTCTTGACGACACCACTGATGATGGTGCCTTCTTTATCTTTAAACTGATCAACTACTTGTGAACGCTCCGCTTCGCGCACTTTCTGCACGATAACCTGCTTGGCGGTCTGGGTAGTGATACGGTCGAAGGTCACAGAGTCGATCTGGTCTTCAACATACTCGCCGATCTGGATTTCTGGCTGATCAATCTGCGCCGCTTCCAGGGTAATTTCAGCATAGGGGTTTTCCATCGCGGCTTGATCTGCGATTACCAGCCAGCGACGATAGGTGTCGTAGTCACCGGTCTTGCGATCGATCTCGACCCGAACTTCAATCTCGCCTTCATATTTCTTTTTGGTCGCAGTCGCCAGCGCAGTCTCCAGAGCCTGGAAAATCTTCTCGCGGGGTACAGCTTTCTCGTTGGACACAGCGTCAACGACCAGCAAAATCTCTTTATTCATATCCGATAGCCTCGTTAACCAAAGTTCGGCACTATGTTCGCTTTTTGGATATTGGTGAAAGCCAACACTTCGTCCTTACCATCTACCGTCAGGGTGATCATGTCGCCCTGAACAGCTTTGATTACGCCTTTGAACTTGCGGCGGTTGTTTGTTGCCATCCGAAGCGTTACCGCCGCCTCTTGGCCAACGTATTTTTCGAACTGGGCAACCTTGAACAACGGACGATCCAGACCTGGGGAAGATACCTCGAGGTAGTACTCCTCGGTGATGGGATCCTCAACGTCCATGATGGCGCCAACCTGATGGCTGACTTCAGCACAGTTTTCAACGGTCACACCCTGCTCACCGTCGATATAGACGCGCAAGGTGGAGTGTTTACCCGCACGGATAAACTCAATACCCCAAAGTTCAAAACCCAAGGCAACGACCGGAGCCTCGAGCAGATCGGTCAAACGTTGTTCCAACGTAGCCAAAGTCACCCTCCGAAAAACAAAAAAAGGGCATAAAGCCCAGATAGAGAACGATTCAGAGTAAATTGCACATAACAAAAAGCCCCGATGTCAAATCGGGGCTTGGCGCTTTACCCTGATTGTCGCCTCGCAGCGACCGCCTTCCTGAGCGTAGGAAATGCGTGAAATTTGGTTGCGGGGGCCGGATTTGAACCGACGACCTTCGGGTTATGAGCCCGACGAGCTACCATGCTGCTCCACCCCGCGTCCGAAATCGTGCGAGATTATAGCCACTTCACTCTCTCGATACAAGACTGACTGGCTATAATATACCCGGTCACCCGGGTCACTACTTAATTGGTGCCGTGGGCGGGACTCGAACCCGCACACCCTAGAGCACTACCCCCTCAAGATAGCGTGTCTACCAATTCCACCACCACGGCAAAACTCTTACTCGGGAACGTCAGTATCTTTCTTCACTGGCGCTTTGGTCTGCTCAACCTGTTGGGTTTGTTGCAGATTTTCCCATTCACTACCCTGTTTTACCTTGTTGCTGGACATAGAGCCGAGCACCAGGCTGATTACGAAAAACAGAGTAGCCAAAATCGCTGTTGTTCTGGTCAGGAAACTGCCTGAACCACTGGAGCCGAATACAGTATTCGATGCCCCTGCGCCGAAGGAGGCGCCCATATCAGCCCCTTTACCTTGCTGAATCATCACCAGACCAATCAGAGCCAGTGAAACCAGCAGATAAACGACCAAAAGAATCTCGTACATTTAACTTGCACCCTTTGCCGCTTCAACAATTCCTAAAAACGCATCGCTATCAAGACTCGCTCTGCCAATCAATCCGCCGTCTACGTCGGGTTGGGCAAACAAATCTCTCGCATTGCTCGGCGTTACGCTCCCACCATAGATGATCCTAACTTTCTCACCTATTACCGGAGTATCCTCCGCCAAGCGACCACGTATAAAGGAATGAACCTCTTGTGCCTGCTCGGGTGTGGCGCATTTACCTGTACCTACAGCCCAAATCGGCTCGTAGGCGATGATAGCATTATCGAAAGCCATCGCGCCATTTTTCTCTATGACGATATCCAGCTCTTCAGCTATCACCTCGAAGGCTCTTCTCGCCTGCCTAGCCGCCCCTGACTCACCCAAACAGAGGATGGGAATCAAGCCTGCCGCTCTAGCTGCCGCAAACTTCTCTGCGACGATAAAACTGGTCTCACCAAAGAGACGCCTGCGCTCGGAGTGTCCTACCAATACGTAACGACACCCTGCCTCAACCAGCATCTGACACGAGATTTCCCCGGTGTAAGCGCCAGTAGCGTGCTGACTCACATTCTGAGCCCCCAACTTTATCACCTTCTGCTCATTGAGCAGCGAAGCGCTAAAATCGAGATGCACATGGGAAGGACAGAGAACTACATCTACTTTTTCGTCAACACCGCTCAGGCACTGACTCGTAAACTGCTCTAACTGCGACCTACTACCGTGCAGCTTCCAGTTGGCTGCTACAAACGGTTTGCGATGTCCCATCGGCAACTCCCTTGCGAAAGCGGGGCTGATAATATCCAGAGGATGCTCAGCTGACAAGTGCTATTTTTAAATTTTCGAATCGTTTGAACAAGATACAACCAGAGCGGCTAAAAAGCCGCCCTATTTGTTCATTAAAACGCCGACTCGACCTGTTTGGCGATGCGTTGAGCCATGTCACGCACCTGCTGTTCATGTTCGCCTTCGACCATGACCCGGATCAGTGGTTCGGTACCGGATTTACGCAACAGTACGCGACCACGACCAGCCAGCTCCTGTTCCACCTTGGCAACCTCAGCCATGACAGCATCAGCGGCCAGCGGATCCTTGCCTTCGGCAAAACGAACATTGACCAGTACCTGCGGGAACTTGCTCATGCCGGAGCGCAGCTTGGCTAGCGGCATCTCGGCACTACGCATGGCAGTGAGCACCTGCAAAGCGGCCACGATGCCATCACCCGTGGTGGTCTGATCAAGACAGATGATGTGACCGGAGTTCTCGCCACCGATACGCCAGCCCTTCTCTTCCATCATCTCCAGCACGTAGCGGTCGCCTACCTTGGCACGGGCAAATGGGATACCCAGTGTCTGCAACGCCAGTTCCAGACCCATGTTGGCCATCAGGGTACCGACGACACCGCCCTTGAGACGACCGTTGCGCAAGGCATCCCGTGCGATGATATAGAGCACTTCATCACCGTCGATGAGATAGCCGGTATGGTCAACCATGATCAGACGGTCACCGTCACCATCAAAGGCAACCCCCAGATCAGCCTTGCACTCCAGCACCTTGGCAACCAGAGCGTCAGGCGCAGTCGAACCAACACCATCGTTGATATTGAGGCCATCCGGGGCACAGCCCATGGTGATCACTTCAGCACCCAGCTCGCGGAAAACCGACGGCGCAATGTGGTAAGTAGCGCCATGACCGCAGTCCACCACCATTTTCACCCCATCCAGATTCATGTGAGAGGGGAAGGTGCTCTTGCAGAATTCGATATAGCGACCGGCGGCATCATCAATGCGCACCGCTTTACCAAGTTCGGCCGACTCGACACACTTGAGCTCGTGATCCAACTCGGCTTCGATAGCCAGCTCGACATCATCAGGCAGCTTGGTGCCGTCGGCGGAGAAGAACTTGATGCCGTTGTCATAGAATGGATTGTGGGAGGCGCTGATGACGATGCCAGCTTCGGCACGGAAAGTGCGAGTCAGGTAGGCAACCGCCGGGGTGGGCATGGGCCCCATCAGAATGGCCTTAAGGCCTGCCGCGGAGAGCCCCGCCTCCAGCGCGGATTCCAGCATGTAACCGGAGATACGGGTATCTTTGCCAATCAGCACCTTTTTGGTGCCCTTCTTGGAGAGCACTTTGCCTGCAGCCCAACCCAATTTCATCACGAAGTCAGGGGTGATCGGGTATTCGCCGACTTTGCCGCGCACACCATCTGTGCCGAAATACTTTCTTGCCATTGTCTGTTCTCTTTATTATCTGGAAATAAAATCTTGTCCCGTCATTGCCAGCCAACCGACGCGCAATGCGTCCATGGTCTCCCGTACATCGTGTACCCTGATGATGCGGGCCCCATGCTGCATGCCGATAAGGGCGCATGCCAGACTGCCCGCCAGACGCTCATCCACCGGACGGCCCAGCAGGTTGCCTATCATAGACTTTCGCGACATCCCCACCAATAGCGGCAAGCCATAATCAAGCAGTTCCTTTTGGGCCGCCAACAGCTGATAGTTGTGTGCAAGGGTCTTGCCAAAGCCATATCCCGGATCCAGCAACAGATCTTCGCGTTGGATCCCGGCTGCCAGACAAGCGGCAATGCGCTGCTCAAAAAAGGCGCGCACCTCTCCGATCAGATCGTCATAATGGGGCTCGACCTGCATGGTTCTCGGCTGCCCCTGCATATGCATCAGGCAGACAGGCACAGCAGCCTCGGCCGCTGCCTGCAGTGCTCCAGGCTCCTGCAGTGCCCGCACATCGTTGATCAGATGGGCTCCCGCCTTGCAACCCTCCCGCATCACAGAAGCTTTGGAGGTATCGAGGGAGATCATCACATCCAGCTCACGGGCCATCTGCTCCACGACAGGAATGACCCTGTCCAGCTCCTCCTGCTCGCTCACATCGGGCGCGCCAGGGCGGGTAGACTCGCCACCGATGTCGATGAGGGTCGCACCGTCAGAGACCATCTGGCGCGCATGGGCCATTGCCCGTTCAAGCTGGTTGAAATTACCACCATCGGAGAAGGAGTCGGGCGTCACATTGAGGATCCCCATCACATGGGGACGTTCGAGAGAGAGGCTAAGCCCCTTGCTAATCAGCTGCATCTTCACTTCCATTCGCAAAATAAAAACCCCGGGCAAGCCCGGGGTTTTCAACAACAGGATTTATTTAGCCGGGATGTCGTTGGCTTTGTCGATATTGGCATCCGCAACCGGAGCACTCTCGTCCGCAGCTGCCGGCTTGGGCTCGGCGGCAACAGTTGATCCGCCTTGTGGCGTATCTCCGTGCTCGTCGTGCCAGTTGCTCGGGGCACGAACCTCGCGACGGGCCATCAGATCATCGATCTGCTTGGCATCGATGGTTTCGTACTTCATCAGCGCATCTTTCATGCTGTGCAGCACATCCATGTTATCCAGCAGGATCTGCTTGGCGCGGTCGTAGTTGCGATCAATGACCTGCTTCACTTCGGCATCGATGATACGAGCAGTGTCGTCTGACATGTGCTTGGCCTTGGCCATGCTGCGACCGAGGAACACCTCGCCATCTTCTTCCGCATAAAGCATCGGGCCGAGACGCTCGGACATACCCCACTGGGTCACCATCTTGCGTGCGATGTCGGTAGCTCGTTCGATGTCGTTGGACGCACCGGTAGATACCTTCTCGGCTCCGTAGATCAGCTCTTCCGCCAGACGACCGCCATACAGGCTGGAGATCATGGACTCCAGATGCTGTTTGGAGTGGCTCCAGCGATCCTGTTCAGGCAGGTACATGGTCACGCCCAGCGCACGGCCACGCGGGATGATGGAGACCTTGTAGACGGGATCATGATCCGGCACCACGCGGCCGATAATGGCGTGACCCGCTTCGTGATAGGCCGTCATCTCCTTTTCGGACTCTTTCATCACCATGGAGCGGCGTTCTGCGCCCATCATGATCTTGTCCTTCGCCTTCTCGAACTCGGCCATGGAGACCACACGGCGGCTCTCGCGAGCAGAGAAGAGCGCTGCTTCGTTGACCAGGTTGGCCAGATCAGCACCGGAGAAACCTGGGGTACCACGGGCAATCAGCGCCGGGTTGACGTCATCAGCCAGCGGAACCTTGCGCATGTGCACTTTCAGGATCTGTTCACGACCACGAACATCTGGCAGACCAACCACAACCTGACGGTCGAAACGGCCCGGACGCAGCAGTGCAGGATCCAGTACGTCAGGACGGTTGGTGGCAGCAATGACGATGATGCCTTCATTGCCTTCAAAGCCATCCATCTCGACCAGCATCTGGTTAAGAGTCTGCTCACGCTCATCGTGACCACCGCCCAGACCGGCGCCACGCTGGCGACCGACGGCGTCGATCTCATCGATGAAGATGATGCAGGGGGAAGATTTCTTGGCCTGCTCGAACATGTCACGTACCCGGGAGGCACCGACACCGACGAACATCTCCACGAAATCGGAACCCGAAATGGTGAAGAAAGGCACCTTGGCCTCACCCGCAATGGCCTTGGCCAGCAGGGTTTTACCGGTACCGGGAGGGCCTACCAGCAGTACGCCGGTCGGGATCTTGCCACCCAGTTTCTGGAATTTGCTCGGGTCGCGCAGATAGTCGACCAGCTCCTTCACCTCTTCCTTGGCTTCATCGCAACCAGCTACATCGGCAAAGGTAGTCTTGATCTGATCTTCACTCATCAGGCGAGCCTTGCTCTTGCCAAACGACATGGCACCTTTGCCACCGCCGCCCTGCATCTGACGCATGAAGAAGACCCAGACACCGATCAGCAGCAGCATCGGGAACCAGGAGATGAAGATAGAGGTCAGCAAAGACGGCTCTTCCGGCTTCTCGCCCATCACTTTGACGTTGTGATTGAGCATATCGTTGAGGAGCTGGGGATCCGGCGCCGGAATGATGGTGGTGAAACGCTCACCAGTACGCTTGACGCCATTAATGACCTTACCGTCCATCCGCACTTCACGGATCTGCTCTTGGGTCACCTCTTTAACGAAGCTGGAATAGTCCAGCTGGCGACTTGAGGTATCGCTGGGGCTGAAGCTATTGAACACCGACATCAACACGACGGCGATGACCAGCCACAGGATTAAATTTTTCGCCATGTCACTCAAATCAGTAACCTCGCAGACTGACAGTTAACGATGAAGGTTAGGGTACTACAGTTTAAAACCGGTAGCCACAATGTAGACTTCCCGTGAACGAGCGCGGGACGAGTCTGGTTTACGAATCTTGACAGTGGTAAAAAGTTGACGAATTTCATTGAGATAGGCATCAAACCCCTCTCCCTGAAACACTTTCACCACGAAACTGCCGTCACCGCGCAATACCTGATTGCACATGTCCAGCGCCAGTTCGACCAGATACATGGAACGGGCCTGATCCACCTGCTGGGTACCGCTCATGTTCGGCGCCATGTCGGACATGACAACATCTACCTTGTCCGGGCCGACCCGTTCCAGCAGCGCGCCCAGTACAGCTTCCTCCCGAAAGTCGCCCTGAAGGAAATCGACACCGGCGATGGAATCCATAGGCAGAATATCGCAGGCGATCACCCGCCCCTTGTCACCGACCTGGTCGATGGCGAACTGGGACCAGCCACCGGGGGCCGCCCCCAGATCCACCACCGTCATGCCCGGCTTGAGCAGTTTGTCCTTGCCCTGGATCTCGTCGATCTTGAACACGGCACGGGATCTCAGTCCCAACTTCTGGGCTTTTTTGACGTATTGATCGTCAAAATGCTCTTTTAACCAGCGGGTTGAACTGGGGGAATGTTTTTTCTGGGTCATGATAATCGACTTTAAAAAACCACAAGGGTTATTAGTATTAAGGGCTAAGTGGGGGTAGAATACGCCCCTTTCAACCCTGACTTATGAAGAAATTGCGATGATTCTCAACAACAAACAGAAACAGTACCTCAAGGGCCTTGCCCACAGCCTCAAACCTGTCGTCCTGCTGGGTCAGCATGGTCTGACCGAAGGCGTACTGGCTGAGATCGATCTGGCACTGAACCATCACGAGCTGATCAAGGTTAAGGTTGCGTCTGAAGATCGTGAGATGAAACAACTGGTTATGGATGCCATCGTCCGTGAAACCGGTTCAGTCAAAGTACAGAGCATGGGCCATGTGCTGACCATTTATCGTCAGGCCAACGAACCCAAGATCCAGCTGCCCCGCAAATAAAAGGAAAGAGCGCAGCTCTTTCCTTCTTCCACTTCTTCCCGAGTCGCTTGCCAAAGTAGTCGCCAACCCCTTAACCTGCGATGAATACTTCCGGACACGCGCTATGGCTCACCATCAAATTCTAACCGACGATGAGCTGGCCATGCTGCGGGACTTGGGGAGCAATCAGGAGAGTCATCTCCTGAGTGGTCACCTCGACGGCCCCATGCTTGGCTTGCTGCAAAAAGCCGACAATCTCGTTCTCGAAGCCCGCTTCGCAGGACACCAGCTACGCTTTCCCCTCACCTTTACCCAAAGAGAAGATGGCTTTATCGAGCCACGTCTATCTGCTCCGGTGATCAGGGAGCTGGGGTTTGCCCGCCCTCGCGCCTGGCGACTCAGCCAGAAAGCGCGGTTGCGTACCGAGCAGGGGCACTATCAGGTGCTCAGCCTCTCCCTCAACGGGCTCATCGTCGAGCACATGCCTCTCGGCATGGTGGCGGATACACAGCTCAACGGCGAACTCTGTCTCGATGAGGAGGAACCTCTGCCACTGCAGGGACGATTGGTCAGGTTAATCAAATCCAACCCGGCCAGCGCCACCTGGGCGATCAGCTTCCAGATGAGCGAAAGCGACATAGAACGCCTGCGCCACTGGTTGTTTCAACGTCATCAGGATGCCTTTACCGAGGCCTATCAGGCTGGGTAAAGAGAAACAGGGGAGCACCCGCTCCCCTGTCCCATCAAATACTGCAGCGCTTAGAGATAAGCGACTTCCAGCACTTCGTACTCCACGTCACCAGCCGGAGTCTTGACGATGGCCACATCGTCAACTTCCTTGCCGATCAGGGCACGGGCAATCGGTGAATTGACGGAGATAAGGTTCTGTTTGATGTCGGCCTCATCATCACCCACGATGCGGTAGACAACCTCTTCCTCTGTCTCACTCTTGAGCAGGGTCACGGTCGCGCCAAAAATGATGCGGCCATTGTTGGTCATCTTGGTGACATCGATCACCTGGGCATTGGAGAGCTTGGCTTCAATCTCCTGAATGCGGCCTTCACAGAACCCCTGCTGCTCGCGGGCAGCATGGTATTCGGCGTTTTCCTTCAGATCACCGTGCTCACGGGCATCGGCAATCGCTTCGATAATCTGGGGACGCAGCTCGGTCTTGAGATATTCGAGCTCTTCGCGCAGCTTCTCAGCACCGCGAACAGTCATCGGAGTATGGTTCATAGTCGAAACCTGGGTTGCTTGAAAATAGAAGCTGCGGCGATCAGCAAGAAAGCCGCAGCAGTCGGTTCGGATGAGGCATCTTAATATGAAGCCGGCACAAAATCCATGTCAGCTCCCTGATGCAGATCCCACTTGCATCATCGACATTCCCCTCGCTTACTTCCCTTCCGGTACGGAAATTGGCGCCGAAACGGTCGGCTTGCCCTGCATGATGGCGATCTCCACCCGCCGGTTCATCCGACGATTTTCCGGGGTGGTATTGGGCACCAATGGCTGGGAATCCGCCATCCCCTGCACCACCAATCGCCCCTGATCAAAACCGGGGACCTTCAGCATCTGGTGCGCCACCGCCACCGCCCGCTGCGATGACAACTCCCAGTTGGACTGGAACAGCTCATCTTCAGTCGCCACGTTGTCGGTGTGACCGGAGATGGTGATTTCACCCGGCACATCCTTGAGCAGGGTCGCGACCTTGCGAATGACTGGCCAGAACTGGGGTTGCAGAAATGCCGAACCGGCCGGGAACGACGCTTTTTCCCTGATCCGGATGATGATCTGCTGGCCCAGCGCCTCAATCTCGATAGCGCCATCCTGGATCTGATCTTTCATCTGCTCTGCCAGCGCTTTTGCTAGAGTATTGGACTGTTCTTGCGCCTTCTTCGCATCCTGCGCAGTATCGCCCCCCGTCTGCTTACCATCACTCTTGTCCTGACCACCAGCCTGTTCGGCCTCACCGGGCAAAAAATCCAACTCAGTCTGGGTCAGATCGATGGTCTGCTGCATCACGGTATCAATCGGGGTTGGTTCGGGACGGCCGGGACGAAACTCCTGAGCAATTACCGAGGTCCCCTTTGGGATATCTTTCACCTCGAGGATGTTCTGTACCCCAAATGCCTTCTCCATAGAACCCGCAATCTGCTTGAACTTCTGCACATCCATCTCGGCAAACGAGAGCAGCAGCACAAAAAAGCACATCAACAGGGACATGAGGTCGGCGAAGGTACCCATATAACCGGGCAAGCCGGGAGGCGGGCATTTGCAATCAGACATATTCCCTCCTATTCGGTGCCGGTATTACGCTTGGACTGGTTCAGATAGTTTTGCAGCATGGACTGGATCACCCGCGGGTTCTGGCCATCCTGAATCCCCATAATGGCATCGAGGATCAGGGTACGACTGAGCTTTTCTTCTCCGCTGCGCAGCTCCAGCTTATCGGCAATCGGGATCGCCAACATATTGGCCTCTATCGCACCGTACAGAGTGGTAAGCAAGGCCACCGCCATCGCCGGGCCGATCGACTTGGGGTCACTCATGTTGGCCAACATGGCCACCAACCCCACCAAGGTCCCAATCATCCCCATGGCAGGGCCCAGATCCCCAAGTGTACGGAAGACCTTGATGGCAATGACATGGCGCTCGGCTGTCAGGTCGATATCCTTTTCCATCACGGCACGCACCACATCGGCATCGTGGCCATCGACCAGCATGTCGATCCCTTTTTTCATAAATGCATTGGGGATCTCTGCGGCCTCCAGCGCCAGAAAGCCCCCTTTTCGAGCCGCGTCAGCCAGTTCAACGGCTTTGGTAATCAGGTCTTCAAGCTTGTCGCCCTTATACATAAAGGCTTTGCCCGCCACCTTGAATGCCATCAGGAACTGGCCAAGGTTGAACTTCATCATGGCGATGAAGATTGAGCCCAATACAGTGATGTAGACCGATGGCATATCCACATACATGCTCATGGGGCCACCCAGCAGCATGCCGTACACCACCACCCCGAAACCCAGCACTATCCCTATCAGACTGCCTAGATCCACGTCCCTACTCCTGTCACCGGTTCTTATGTCTATTTATAGTCTGTTGAATTTTCTGCTATTGCGACCCATGCGGCAAGCATGCACCCACTGAGAATGATGGCTCATTATCGGCCAGTTTAGCGAGAGTTTGAGGGGGCGATGCTTTTCTGCCTCCCCCCTGTGGACGGTCGATGTTAATATAAGCCGTTTTTTTCAATCCCCGAGGATGGACATGGCCAGTAAAAAAATCGACCGTCTGAGTTTTGATGCCACTCTGGAAGAGCTGGAAACCATCGTTCATCAGCTGGAACAAGGTTCCCTACCCCTGGAAGAGGCACTCAAGCAGTTCGAGCAGGGCGTTCATCTGGTTCGGGCCGGTCAGCAGAAGCTGGAACTGGCCGAACAGAAGATCCAGATCCTGCTCAGTCAAGCCGATGGCAGTGACCAGCTCGCCCCCTTCCAGCCAGAACAAGGAGAGGAGTGAGTGGCGCTGGACCATTTTTCCCGTCTGCATCGTCAGCGTATTGACGACTGTCTGTCAGCACAACTTGAATCCTTGCCCGCCATGGCACCGCGCCTGCGCGATGCCATGAGTTATGGCCTGCTGCTGGGCGGTAAGCGGGTTCGCCCGTTTCTGGTCTACGCGGTCGGCGAGATGCTGGGCGTCAAGAGCGAGCTGCTGGATGGCCCCGCGGCTGCCGTGGAGTGCATCCACGCCTACTCCCTGCTACACGATGACCTGCCCGCCATGGATAACGACGACCTGCGTCGCGGCCAGCCAACCGTTCACAAGGCGTTTGACGAAGGAACCGCGATTCTGGCCGGTGATGCGCTGCAGACCCTGGCATTCTCCATTCTGGCCGATCACCCCATGCCCGATACCTTGATGGCCAACCGGGTGCGGATGCTGAGTACCCTCGCCCGCGCCTCCGGCTATCTCGGTATGTGCGGCGGTCAGGCGCTGGATCTGCAGGCCGAAGGGCGCCAGATCTCGCTCGCCGAGCTGGAGCAGGTACACCGCCACAAAACCGGTGCGCTGATTGAGTGTGCCGTGGCGCTCGGCGCCCTGTGCAAAGCCGATGTCGATGACGCCACGCTGGCGGCCCTGCAAACCTACGCAGCAGCCATCGGGCTGGCCTTCCAGGTGCAGGATGACATCCTCGACATCACAGGTGATACCGCCACCCTGGGCAAGCCACAAGGTTCTGACTTGGCGCTGGAGAAAAGTACCTATCCGGCCCTGCTCGGACTCGAAAATGCCCGTGAGCTGGCTCGCGAACTGCACGGTAAAGCCTTAACAGCCCTGCAATCCTTGCCCTACAATACCGACATTCTGGAAGCGTTTGCCGATTACATCATCGAGCGAACCCACTAAACGCTGGATAACAGTAACAATATGAGCGTTGATATTAGCAATTTCCCCAACCTAGCTCTCGCGGACACCCCGATAGAGCTGCGTTCCTTGCCCAAAGATCGGCTGCCGGTGCTGTGCAACGAGCTGCGCGAATATCTGCTGCGCTCAGTCAGCCGCTCCAGCGGACACTTTGCCTCCGGTCTCGGTACTGTCGAACTGACCGTGGCCCTGCACTATGTCTACAACACCCCGTTCGATCGGCTGATCTGGGATGTGGGACATCAGGCCTATCCCCACAAGATCCTGACCGGGCGCCGAGATCAGATCCACACCATCCGTCAGAAGGATGGTCTGCACCCCTTCCCCTGGCGTGGCGAGAGCGAGTATGACGTGCTCTCCGTCGGCCACTCCAGCACCTCCATCGGTGCGGCGCTCGGCATGGCGGTCGCCGCCGAGAGCGAAGGGCTGGGTCGCAAGGTGGTGGCAGTGATCGGTGACGGTGCCATTACCGCAGGGATGGCCTTCGAAGCGCTCAACCACGCCGGCGATGTTCACAAGGACATGCTGGTGATCCTCAACGACAACGAGATGTCCATCTCCGAGAATGTCGGCGCGCTCAACAACCATCTGGCCCGGGTCATGTCCGGCAAGCTCTACACCACCATCCGCGAAGGCGGCAAGAAGGTGCTGGCGGGGCTGCCACCGGTCAAGGAGCTGGCCAAGCGGGCCGAAGAGCACCTCAAGGGGATGGTGGTGCCCGGCACCCTGTTCGAGGAGTTCGGCTTCAACTATATCGGCCCCATCGACGGTCACGATATCGAGGCGCTGGTCGAGACCCTGCGCAACATGCGCAACCTCAAGGGCCCGCAGCTGCTGCACGTCAAAACCAAGAAGGGCAAGGGCTACGAGCCGGCGGAGAAAGACCCCATCGGTTATCACGCTGTGCCCAAGTTCAATCCTGACGATTGCTCCCTGCCCAAGGCAAGTGGCGCCAAGCCCACCTTCTCCGCCATCTTCGGCCAGTGGCTGTGCGATATGGCAGCCAAAGACGAGAAGCTGGTCGGTATCACCCCCGCTATGCGTGAAGGCTCCGGGCTGGTGAAATTCAGCCAGCAATATCCGGATCGCTACTTCGACGTGGCTATTGCCGAGCAACACGCGGTCACCTTTGCCGCTGGTCTTGCCATCGCCGACAAGAAGCCGGTGGTCGCCATCTATTCGAGCTTCCTGCAGCGTGCCTACGATCAGGTGATCCACGATGTGGCGCTGCAAGATCTGCCGGTGCTGTTCGCCATCGACCGGGCCGGTCTGGTGGGCGCCGACGGCCCGACCCATCAGGGGGCGTTCGACATCAGCTTCCTGCGCACCGTGCCCAACATGGTGGTGATGACGCCATCTGATGAGAATGAGTGCCGTCAGATGCTCTATACCGGCTATCTCCATCAGGGCCCTGTCGCTGTGCGTTACCCACGCGGCAGCAGCCTGAGCGACGCCCCTATCTCGTCAGAAATGCAGGCACTGGCGCTTGGCAAGGGACGTATCCTGCGAGAGGGCAAAGGCACCGCTATTCTGGCCTTTGGTACCCTGCTGCACCACGCGAAAGCGGCCGCAGAGGCACTGGATGCCACCCTGGTGGACATGCGCTTCGTCAAACCGATAGATGAGGCGCTGGTGCTGTCGCTGGCAGCCAGCCACGATCAGTTTGTCACTCTGGAAGACAACGCCATCATGGGCGGCGCCGGTTCGGCTGTGAACGAACTGCTGATGCGCAGCAAGCAGTGCAAGCCGGTGCTCAACCTCGGCCTGCCGGATCGCTTCGTCGAACAGGGCACCCAGCAGGAGATCTATGCCCTGCTCGGTCTGGACGATGCAGGCATCCAGCGCAGCATCGAAAGCTGGCTGCAAGCCTGATAACGCTTAAAGCTATCAAGCAAAAGAAGGGCGCCTCACTGGCGCCCTTTTTATTTTGTGTTTCTGACCTAGATTACCCTTTGTAGATCTTGGGGTTAAACACATCCCGCAGCCAGTCACCCAACAGGTTGATGACCAGCACCAACACCACCAGGCAGATGCCCGGGAAGGCGGTGATCCACCAAGAGCCGGAGAAGATGTAGTTAAAGCCGACGCTGATAAGCGAACCGAGCGAGGGCTGATCAACCGGCATCCCCAGACCAAGGAAGGAGAGCGCCGCTTCACTCATGATGGCGTTGGCCACCTGCACGGTGGAGATCACCAGAATGGGCGACAAACAGTTGGGCAGAATGTGGCGGAACATGATGCGCGGGGCACGGAACCCCATCACCTTGGCCGCCTCCACATACTCCTTCTTCTTCTCCGCCAGCACAGAGGCGCGCACGGTACGGGCATACTGCGGCCACTCGGCGATACCGATGATCACCACCAGCATCATGATGGCGAACTTCGAGTAGAACTCGGAGCCAAAGGTTGCCTGAAAGATAGCGGAGATGATGATCGCCACCATCATGGTGGAGAACGACAGCTGCACATCGGCAAAGCGCATCAGCAGGTTGTCGATGCGGCCACCGAAATAACCGGCAATCAGACCAATGACGATACCGAGCACCAGTTGCAAGGCCACAGCAAACAGACCGATAGTGAGAGAGATACGGGCGCCATAGAGGATGGTGCTCCAGATATCCCGCCCCTGGTTGTCGGTACCGAGCCAGAAGCGCTCTTCGCCGCCTTCGAGCCAGGAGGGGGGCAACTCGGCATCCATCAGATCAAAACTGGTCTGGTCATAGACGTTGTGCGGGGCGAGCCAAGGCGCCAGCAGCGCCGCCAGCACGAACACCACAAACACCGCAAAGCTGAACATGGCTACCTTGTCCCGCAGGAAGTAGTAGACGATGTCAGAGTTCTTGAATCGTGCCCAACGGCTTGGGCTTGCAGTTACAGCATTAGTCATCTGTTACCCCTTGGCGGTCAGGTTAACGGTCGGGTTAATCAACCCGTAGAGCAGGTCGACCAGGGTATTGGTCACCACGAAGATCAGCCCCACGAAGATGACGTAGGCGGTGATCAGCGGGGTATCGACCCGGTGGATCGCCTCAAGGAACAGGAAGCCGGTGCCCGGCCACTGGAACACGCTCTCGGTCAGGATGGTGTAGGCCACCATGGTGCCGATCTGCACCCCGCCGACGGTAATGACCGGCAGCATGGTGTTCTTCAGAGCGTGCTGATAGTAGACCTTGTTGTTATCCAGCCCCTTGGCGCGGGCGAATTTGACGTACTCGGAGGAGAGCTGCTCCAGCATCTCGGAGCGCACCAAGCGGATAAACAGCGGCAACATGATGGAAGAGAGCGACACCGCCGGCAGGATCAGGTGCTTGATACCATCCCAGGTGAAGAAGCCCGACTCCCAGCCCAGCAGGTTACGGGTCTCGCCACGGCCATAGGCTGGCAGCCAGCCCAGCTGGATGGAGAAGAGGTACATCAGCATGATGGCGGTCAGGAACACAGGGATCGAGATACCGATACTGCTCCCCGCCATGATGATCTTGGTGGGTATGCTGCGCGGGCGGATCGCCGAATAGACACCGAGTGGAATGGAGACCACCACGATGATGAGCGCGGCGGCAAACACCAGCTCAAGGGTAGCCACCAGCTTGTCGAGGATCACCTCGAGAGCGGGTCGCTTGAAGAAATAGGAGGTGCCCAAATCCCCATGCACCGCATTTTTCAGAAAGCGGCTGTATTTGATGAGGAAGGGATCGTTGAGGCCCATCTTCTCGCGCAACTCATGACGCTGGGCTTCGGAGACGGATTGTCCCACCAGCTCGCGCAACGGGTCACCCAGGTTATCCTGGATGGAGAAGGCGACCAGGCTGATGACGAACATCACTATCACGGCCTGATAGAACCGTTTCAGCAGGAATGTAAACATGCTTGTCCTTCTACGTGGCCTGTGTCGTGGCACAGGCTTCTGTTAGTGGGCGGAGTGGCCAGCAGACCACCCCGCCCCGTCCTTCCTTGCGACGTTCTCTTACTTGCTGACCACCAGGTCACCCAGGTAAGGGAAGTTCATCACGTTGACTACCGGCTTGATATCGACGTTCTTCTTGGCGCCATAGGCCAGATCTTCCCAGTGCAACGGCACGTAGGCAGCATCTTCGATCACCATGGCCTCGACCTTCTTCAGCATCTCGGCACGCTTGGCCGGATCGGTCTCGGCGTTGGCATCCATCACCAGCTTGTCAGCTTCGGCGTTGGCATAACCGGCGCAGTTGTACTGGCCCATACCGGTCTTGGCATCCTTGGTGAAGGTCAGGAACTCGAAGAAGTTCGCAGTATCTTCGGTGTCGGAGTGCCAACCGATCATCTGCATGTCCGCGGCACACTTGTCAAACTCGGGCCAGTACTGGGCTACCGGCATGGTCTTCAGATCCACCTTGATGTTGATCTTGGCCAGCATGGCGGAGACAGCCTGGGCAATCTTGACGTCGTTGACGTAGCGGGCCGCGGGGGCAATGAAGGTCATCTTGAAGCCTTTCTCGTAACCGGCCTCTTTCATCAGCTCCTTGGCCTTGGCCAGATCATATTGGGGCACCAGCGCCTCGTTGTGACCGGCATAGCCTTTCGGGCTCAACTGGCCAGCAGGGGTACCGAAGCCCTTGTTGATCTTCTCGACGATACCCACCTGGTTGATGGCGTAGTTGATCGCCTGACGCACGCGCTTGTCTTTCAGCGCCGGATTGGTGTTCTGGTTCAGCTCGATGATGATGGCACGGGTACCGGACAGGGTAACCAGCTGGGAGTCCTTGCCATTCTTCACGCGCTCCAGATCGTTCGGCGCAACCGGATAGATCATGTCCACGTCGCCACCCAGCAGGGCTGCAACACGGGTCGCATCTTCCTTGATCGGCACCACGGTCAGGTTCTCGACGTTACCCTTGGAGGCCTTGTCCCAGTAGTTGGCGTTGCGGGCATAATCGAGCTTCACACCCTGCTCGCGGAACTTGACGGTGAACGGGCCAGTACCGGAGACGTGGGTAGAGGCAAAGGAGTCGCCATTCTTGACGATCTCGGCCTTGTCTTTGCCCGCTTCAGTCTTGCCGGTGTAGAACTTGGAGTCCATCGGGAAGATGTAGGTGACGGTCTGCAGCACCAGCGGGAAGGGCTTGGCGGTAATCAGATCGACGGTGTAGTCATCGACCTTCTTCACTTCGCTGATGGGATCGAAGATCGCCTTGAAGTCGACGGAGGATTTCAGGCGGTTGACGGTCCACACCACGTCGTCAGCGGTGAAGTCGTTACCGGAGTGGAACTTGACCCCTTTGCGCAGGTGGAAGCGGACGGTCTTGTCGTCAATACGCTCATACTTCTCGGCCAGACGGGGCTCGAACTGCAGGTCCTGGGTGTAACGCATCAGGGGATCGAATACCAGGTGCGACATCTCCAGGGTCTGACCGGAGAGCTGCTCCTGCGGATCCAGCGAAGTGGCGTCAGAAGCGACACCCACCTTGATATCAGCGGCTGAGACACTGAAGGCGAAACCGGCGGCAAACAGCGCCAGGGCAATCTTGGACAATCCTTTCTTCATCTTGTTCTCCATGCTTTTGGCTTTCTTATGACACTTTTTTTGACAAGCAGACCGGCGCACCGGCGCTCTCCTAGCTTGCGATTTCCAGCCCCTCGCGGGACATTCCCTTGAACTCCGGCATGAGGGAGATCAGCTTGCGGCTGTACTCATGCTCGGCATTGGTAAAGAGTTTCTCGGTCTCGGCCACTTCCACCAGATGACCGTGCTGCATCACCCCGATGCGGTCGCACATCTGGCGGATCACCGGCAGATCGTGGCTGATAAACAGCATGGTGAGCTTGAGCTCCTGCTGCAGATCCTTGAGCAGGTTGAGGATCTGGGCCTGCACCGACACATCCAGCGCCGAAGTCGGCTCGTCGCAGATGAGAAAGCGCGGGCGAGTGGCCAGGGCGCGGGCAATGGAGATGCGCTGGCGCTGACCGCCGGAGAACTCGTGGGGATACTTGACCCCGGCACCACGGCCGAGACCCACGTGATCCAGCAGATCGCCGACAATCCCCTCAATCTGGCTCTCGCTGCTCGCCAGCTGATGGAAGCGGATCGGCTCGGCAATGATGTCGCGCACCTTCATCCGCGGGTTCATCGACGAATAGGGGTTCTGGAACACCATCTGCATCTGGCGGCGCAGCGGGCGACGCTCGCGCTCGCTCTTGAGGGCGGTCAAATCGATCCCCTCGAAGAAAATCTTGCCGGTATCAGGCGGATAGAGACCGGTGATGGCGCGGGCAATGGTCGATTTGCCGGAGCCCGACTCCCCCACCAGACCGAAGGTCTCCCCTTCGAAGATCTCGAAGCTGATGTTGTTGCAGGCGCGCACATACTGGCGGCGGCTCGGGAAGATGGAGTCCTTGGTGACGAACTTCAGATCGACGTTCTCCACCCGCAGCAGCGCCCCTTCATAGGCACGCTCGTCCTGACTCTGGCCGAGCCAGTGGGTCTTGAGGTCGATATTGGTATCCGGCGCACTGGCATCCTCGATATAGGAGACCAGCGGGAAACGCACCAGCTTCACATCGGAGCGGGGTACCGCCGAGATGAGGCTGCGGGTATAGGGGTGATTGGGGCTGCCCAGTACCTGTTCGGTCAGGCCGAACTCCACCAGATCGCCGCGATACATCACCGCCACCTTGTCGGTAACGTTGGAGACAACGCCCATGTCGTGGGTCACCAGCATGCAGCCCACCTGACGCTCTTTGCAGAGGGCGCGGATAAGCTGGAGGATCTGATCCTGAATGGAGACGTCCAGCGCCGTGGTCGGCTCGTCGGCGATGATCAGCTCCGGATCGCAGGAGAGCGCGATGGCGATAACCACCCGCTGACGCATGCCTCC
The DNA here is from genome assembly GCF_049175075.1 of Aeromonas sp. 600774. Lineage (NCBI taxonomy): Bacteria > Pseudomonadati > Pseudomonadota > Gammaproteobacteria > Aeromonadales > Aeromonadaceae > Aeromonas > Aeromonas sp. 600774. The sequence continues at coordinate 53,557 of NZ_JAAKUJ010000006.1, read as the reverse complement.
GGAGAACTGGTGCGGATACTGTTTGATGCGCAGCTCCGGCTGCGGAATACCCACCGCCCCCATCAGCTCCAATGCCTTGGCAAAAGCGGCTTCGCGAGAGAGGTCGGTATTGGCCAGAATGGTCTCCACCAGCTGATGCTCAACGGTGAACAACGGGTTGAGGGAGGTCATGGGGTCCTGGAAGATGAACCCGATACGGGAGCCACGGATGGCCCGCATCTCGTTCTGGCTCTTGCCGGAGATAAGCTCGCCATTGAGATAGATATCGCCACGGGCGATGCGACCCGGCGGGCTCAGGAGATCGATAACGGCGTTGCCGATGGTGGACTTGCCGGCGCCGGATTCACCAACCACTCCGACAATCTCACCCTTTTCGATAGAGAAAGAGAGATCCTTCACCGCGGTCAGCACCCCGTAGCGGGAGGGGTACTCGATCCGCAAGTTCTTTACTTCGAGCAAGGACATGTTTACCTCTGCGGGGGACATCCGTCCCAAATAATTCGTCCGTAAATCAGCCGCAGATGCCGGTTGTTACCTTGGGCAATATTTGCTCAATCCATGAGGCAGCGAAACCAGCGATCCGGGCGGGTTTTTTGCATTTTTTTGGAATAACCCGCGAGTAACTTAGACGGTTTGACCACGGGTGTAAATGATTGAGTTATACAATTCCGCAATGTTTTGTGCAGATAACCACCAATTCTGCAGAGATAAATGATGATTTTCATCACAAAAATGGCCGGTGCGTCCGTACATCTATGGGTATCATTACTTTAATTTCAACAACAACGCAACAAGCAGCATTTATCACTATTTCCAAAACAATCACCAGCCCCGAATGAGTAGTGAATATTTATGTGAAATGGATGATAAACGGCAGCATATGCCGATGAATGAAAATTAAGCAGATATAAATCGGGGGATGCCAGAACGGTCATCCCCCGGAAGGTGGCTCTCAGCCGAGCCAAAATGCCAGTAATTGCATACAAAACAGGGCGAACAGGCCGGCGATCAGATCGTCCAGCATGATGCCCAGGCCACCGTGGATCCGGTGATCAAACCAGGAGATGGGCCAGGGCTTGAGCACATCAAACAACCGGAACAGCGCGAAGCCCGCCACCACCCACTCCCAACCGGCTGGCGCGGCGATCATGGTGACGCCAAAGCCGATCACCTCGTCCCAGACGATGGCGCCGTGATCCGGCATACCGATGGCATCGGTGGCGCTCTGGCAGATACGGATCCCCACAACAAAACCCGCCGCCAGCAAGGCGATAAACCAATAGGTCGGCAGCCCGCTCACCAGCAGATAGAGCGGAATGGCCGCCAGGGTGCCCATGGTGCCCGGCGCCTTGGGACTAAGACCGGAACCAAATCCCACCGCCAAAAAGTGAAGCGGATTTTTCAGATCCAGTCGTGTCAGCTCGGGCTTTATCCTGAACAAACTCATGCGAAGTGATCCCACCCTTTCAGTTGCAGCTCGACCGCTTGGTCGCCACGCAGATAGTCGATGCCCGGCTCGCCCGCCACGATGCGGCCGATGCGGCTGAACTTGACCCCGCTGTGGGCCAGCGCCGTATCGAGCGCGCCGCGGTGCTCCTCCGGTACGGTGAAGCAGAGCTCGTAGTCATCGCCACCGGCCAGCGCCAGTTGCCACGCCTCCTGCTCGCTCACCGCATCCTGCAACACCGGCGAGAGCGGCAGCAGATCGAGATCGATCTGGGCACGCACGCCGGAGGCCTTGAGGATATGGCCGAGATCTGATGCCAGACCGTCGGAGAGATCCAGCGCACTACCCGCCAGCCCGCGCAGCGCCTGACCGGCCAGAATGCGGGGATGGGGGTGGTCGAGCCGTGGCAGCACAGCTGCCAGCTGGTTCTCGTTGAGGGTGCGTTTGCCCAGCAGGTGGGAAAGCGCCAGCGCGGCATCTCCCAAAGTGCCGGTCACATAGATGCCGTCACCGGCTTTGGCGCCGCTGCGCATCAGGGCGCGACCGGCAGGCACCGACCCCTTCACCGAGATGGTGATGGAGAGCGGCCCGCGGGTCATGTCTCCGCCCACCAGCGCCACGTTGTAGTACTCGGCCAGCTCCAGAAACCCTTCGGCAAAACCGGCAACCCAACCTTCGTTGATGGCAGGCAGGGTCAGCGCCAGCGACACCCAGCGTGGCTCGGCACCCATGGCGGCGAGATCGGAGAGATTGACCGCCAGCGCCTTGTAGCCGAGATCCACCGGATCCATGTCGGGAAAGAAGTGTACGCCGCTCACCAGAGTGTCGGTGCTTACCGCCAGCTGGGTATCGGGGGGCAGGGTCAGCAGGGCACAGTCATCTCCAGGGCCCATCACCACGTCCTTGCGGGCGTGGGGGACCTTGAAGTACTTATCAATCAGCTCAAATTCACCCATACAGTAAAAAGCCAGCAATAAGCTGGCTCCTCTCTTAGATGCTGACGGACAGCAGGATCAACGCTTGTTCAGTGATTTGATCACCTTGTCCAGTACACCGTTGACAAACTTGTGGCTGTCATCGGCAGCAAAAGCTTTGGCCAGCTCGATCGCTTCGTTGATGACCACGCGCGGCGGTACATCATCACGACGGGTCAGCTCGTAGGTCGCCAGACGCAGGATCGCCTTGTCCACCATGTCCACTTCTTCCAGCGGACGGGAGAGGAAAGGTGCAAACACCTTGTCCAGCTCGCTGCAGTGGAGGGCTACCCCAAACAGCAGATCGCGGAAATAGTTCAGGTCTACACCCTTGGTGTCCTGATCGATCTTGAACTGCTCTTCGATGTCACCCACGTTAGCCTTGGTCATCTGCCACTGGTAGATGGCCTGGGTGGCGCAATGGCGGGCTTTACGGCGCTCAGACGGTTTCAATGTACTTCTCCTCGTTACACGTCCAGTTCTTTCAGGACGTTGATCATTTCGAGCGCTGCCAGTGCAGCCTCTGCACCCTTGTTACCCGCCTTGGTACCTGCACGCTCGATGGCTTGTTCAATGTTTTCAGTGGTCAGCACACCGAAGGCAACGGGAATTTCATATTCCATCATTACCTGGGCCATGCCCTTGCTGTTCTCGTTTGCCACCAGGTCGAAGTGGTAGGTGCCGCCACGGATGACAGTACCGACCGCCACGATGGCGTCGTATTGACCACTCTTGGCCAGCTTCTTGATGACCAATGGCATTTCAACCGCGCCCGGCACTTTTACCAGTGTCAGGTTGCTGTCCTGCACTTGACCTTGACGCTTCAGTACGTCCACCGCGCCGTTCACCAGACTGTCGTTGATGAAGCTGTTGAAACGGGCAACAACAATAGCAACGCGCGCCTCAGGAGCGGCGATATTTCCTTCGATAACCTTCATTGGAAATCCTGTATCTGTGCAATCAAAAGGGCCGGAGTCAAAAGTGCGCACATTCTAGCACAACAGACCCACGACAAAAACCATGGCCGCAATAGACGGCCATGATCGCGATTTAACCAGTCCGGCGCGCTTACTCACCGGTGAATTCCACGACTTCCAGACCGAAACCACCCGGAAGGGGGTGGTACTTCTCTGGTAGAGCTTTACTCGCCGACGTACTCAACCACTTCCAGACCGAAACCGCCGAGGGCATGGTACTTCTTCGGCGAGCTCAACAGGCGCATCTTGCTCACGCCGAGCGCCTTGAGGATCTGGGAACCCACGCCAACCCGGCGCGAGGTGCCCTGCCACTTGGCCCCTTCCGGTGCCAGTCCCTTGTCAGCGGCTTCAAAGCCCTTGACCCGGGCCAGCAGCTCGGCGCCGTGTGCTTCCGCTCCCAAGATCACCAGCACGCCGCCTTCGTCAGCGATGCGGGCCATGGATTTAGGCAGCGGCCAGCTGCGTGCTGCATGGCGGTCGGTCAGCAGCAGATCGCTCAGCACATCGTGCAGGTGGACGCGCACCAGGGTCGGCTGATCAGCCTGCACCTCACCCTTTTTCAGGGCGAAGTGAACCTGATTGTCGATGGTGTCGCGGAAGGTGATGAGGTCAAACTCGCCAAACTCGGTGGGCAGCTTGCACTCGGCCACCTTCTCGACCGTGGTCTCGTGCTGGTTGCGGTACTCGATAAGGTCGGCGATGGTGCCAAGCTTGATGCCGTGCTCCTCGGCGAACAGCTCCAGATCCGGACGGCGCGCCATGGTGCCATCTTCGTTGAGGATCTCGACGATGACGGCGGCAGGCTCGAAACCGGCCAGACGGGCCAGATCGCAGCCCGCTTCGGTGTGGCCGGCACGGGTCAGCACGCCGCCATCCTGCGCCATCAGCGGGAAGATGTGGCCCGGCTGCACCAGATCGGCTGCCTTGGCATTGGGCGCCACTGCCGCCTGCACGGTCACCGCACGATCGGCGGCTGAGATACCAGTGGTCACCCCTTCCGCCGCCTCGATGGAGACGGTAAAAGCGGTGGAGAACTGGGCATTGTTGCGATCAACCATCAGCGGCAGCGCCAATTGCTTGCAGCGATCCCGGGTCAATGTCAGGCAGATGAGGCCACGGCCGTAGCGGGCCATGAAGTTGATATCCTCCGGACGGACGCAGGAGGCGGCCATGATGAGGTCCCCTTCGTTCTCCCTGTCCTCGTCATCCATCAGGATCACCATCTTGCCAGCCTTGATATCGGCAATGATTTCCTGGGTTGTGCTCAGCGCCATGGGCTACTCCATCAGTGTGCTTGGGGGTTGAGCCCGCAGGCTCAACGCAAATGCGTGTGTATGTTGCTCTAGATTGGGGCGCATGGCCCCATTTCAATCGGAGCGGGATCACAGAAAATCGTTTTGGTCGGGGCCAACACCCCGACCATCAGAGAAAACCGGCCTTGGCCAGCTTGTCCAGAGTCAGGGTGGAGGCGCTGCTCTCCTGACTCTTGCCCATCATCAGCCGCTCCAGATAACGGGCGATCTGATCGACCTCGAGGTTGACCTTGTGACCCGGCTTCCAGCTGGCGATGGTGGTCTCCTGCGCGGTGTGGGGCACGATAGTCAGGCGGAAAAGGTCCCCCTGCACCGCGTTGACGGTGAGGCTGATGCCATCCACCGCAATGGAGCCTTTCTCGGCGATGTAGCGGGAGAGTTCCCCCGGCGCCTTGATCCAGTACTCGATGGCGCGGCCGCTGCTGGAGACGCTTTTCACCTCCCCTACCCCATCCACATGGCCGGAGACCAGATGGCCGCCGAGGCGGGAGGTGGGCATCAGCGCCTTCTCGAGGTTGACCCGATCGCCCACTCTGGCGGCGGCAAAACCGGTACGGGAGAGGGTTTCCAGCGACACGTCGGCGGTATAACTCTTGTCGCCCAGCGCCACCACGGTGAGGCAGACGCCGTTGGTGGCGATGGAGTCGCCCAGTTTGACGTCGCTAAAATCCAGACCTGGTGCGTGGACGGTGAGGGCCATGTCATCGCCCTGACGGCGCAGCTCGGCCAGGGTTCCCACCGCTTCGATAATTCCGGTAAACATGCAGATCACCTTGCTGATGACGGGGACTGATTATGCCCCCTTGAACATTGATAAATCAGGCTATTTTGGCGGTAATGCGAATATCCGGCCCCACCATGCGCACATCCTTGATGGCAAGCTTGGGGGCCTGGAACAGCCGGGTCAGACCCGGCAGATGGAACAGGCCGCGCCCTTCGTCACCCATCAGTTTGGGAGCCTGATAGAGCACCAGCTCATCCACCAGCCCTTTTTCCAGCAGAGCGCCGCAGAGCCGCGGGCCCGCCTCGACCAGCACCGAGTTGACGTTCTGTTTGGCCAGCAACATGAACAGGCTGACCAGATCCAGCTTGCCATCCAGCAGCGGCAGCTCCAGCTGCTGCACCCACTCGGGCCACTCGCCGGACGCCTTGTGACGGGCCAGCAGCACCGGACTCTCGCTCTGGAACAGCGGCAGATCCGGGGTAAGGCGGTTTTGCGAATCGACGATGACCCGCAGCGGCTGGCGCAGGGTCTCTTTGGGATAGCTCGCCTTGACCGAGGGGGGAAGCTCGTCCCAGCGCACGGTCAGGGAGGCACCATCGGCCAGCACGGTTTCAGCGCTGGAGAGTACCGCATCGTGGCGGGCCCGCAGTCGTTGCACATCGCGGCGCGCATCGGGGGAGGTGATCCACTGGCTCTCACCGCTCGCCATGGCGGTGCGGCCATCGAGGCTGGCTCCCAACTTGACGGTCACCCGCGGGAAGGCGGTACGCATCCGCTTGAAAAAGCCCGGGTTGAGCGCTTCGGCTTCGCTCGCCAGCAGGCCGAAATCTGTCTTGATCCCCGCTTCGGAGAGCATCCGCAGGCCACGTCCGCCCACCTGGGGATTGGGATCGACCATGGCTGCTACCACCCGGGCCACGCCGGCGTTGATCAGCGCTTCGGCGCAGGGGGGAGTACGACCGTGGTGGGAGCAGGGTTCGAGGGTTACATAGGCGGTGGCGCCACGGGCGTTGTCACCGGCGGCGCGCAGGGCATAGACCTCGGCATGGGGCTCGCCCGCCTTCTGATGCCACCCTTCGCCAACCACCACGCCATCTTTGACCAGCACGGCGCCGACGCAGGGGTTGGGGGCCGTGGTGTAGCGGCCGCGGCGGGCCAGTTCGAGGGCCCGACTCATCCATTGGTAATCATCTTGACTAAACATTCGGGCTCCTTTGACAACACATCTCGACTTTACGCAGTATCGTAGGTTCGATTAGCGCAGCGTGATCGGACGCGGCAACATGGGTGAGAATGGCGGTTTACTTCTCCAGCTTGGCGATCTCTTCGCCAAACTCGCGAATATCTTCGTGTCCTGAGGTAGAGAGGGGCGAAGTGGATATCCACTTGCCCATCCGATACCATCATTTCTCCAATTTGGCGATCTCTTCACCGAACTCGCGAATATCTTCGAAGCTGCGATAGACGGAGGCAAAGCGGATATAGGCCACCTTGTCCAGACTCTTGAGCTCATCCATCACCAGATTGCCCACCAGCTCGGAGGCGACTTCGCGCTCGCCGGTGGCACGCAGGCGGGATTTGATATGGTTGACCGCTTTTTCGATGGCCTCCATGCTCACCGGCCGCTTCTCCAGCGCCCGCAGGATGCCGGCGCGCAGCTTGTCTTCGTTGAACGGCTCGCGGGAGCCGTTGGACTTGATGACGCGGGGCATCACCAGCTCGGCCATCTCGAAGGTGGTAAAACGCTCGTGACAGAGCAGACACTCACGACGGCGGCGCACCTGATGGCCTTCTGCCACCAGACGGGAATCGATCACCTTGGTATCAACCGCACTACAGAATGGGCAATGCATCGGACCTCCGGCGTTAATGGAACAGGGACCGGCCCGGCGGGCCAGGATCTAGGTCGGCCAGTGTAACACGGCCATCCAACCGTGGTAAAAAGCGGAAAAGCGTGATTTTTCTGTTCGTTATCACTAATGGGCAACTCACTCGTCGTAAGGCAGAGTATCAGGATCACAACCCAGATAATCGGGGGCTGGGTCGACCGTAAACTGCACCGCATCGATATAGTCATGACCCAGCATCAATGCCTTGCCTATCCGGTGCATGCCATCCATCACCCGACCGGCGCTGTCGAGAATGATCGGGTAGGCGAGATCCGCCGCCATGATGAGCTGGCAGTGCTCGACTACGCTGCGCACCGTAGGAGTGGCGCTGCCATGGCCATACCAGTGATCACGGTCAAGCTCGGCAATGTCGCTCAATGCCACCGCCTGCCGCGGCAGATCACGGCTCAGTCGCACCAACCGCCGTACATCCCATGCCAGCAGCCCCTGCTCACTGGCACGAAAGTGATACTGGGCGCGGATTGCCAGCCGAAGCTCCGCCTCCAGCACCTTGTCCCGCTCTGCGCAGGAGTGTGCCTCTTCGCTCGGTAACTTCTCTTCGTGGTTCAATCTCATCCATCTCGTGTTGCCCAACGCCAGAAAAAACAATGCCACCCGAAGGTGGCATTGGTCTCAAACTGGATGGTCTGACTTATCAGCCATAAACCGGGAAGCGGCGGCAGATATCCAGCACCTTCTCGCGCACGGTGGCCAGCACGGCATCGTTGTCGTGGTTGTCCAGTACGTCGCAGATCCAGTGGGTCAGCTCGATGGACTCGGCCTCCTTGAAACCGCGGCGGGTGATGGCCGGGGTACCGATCCGCACACCGGAGGTGACGAACGGGGAGCGCGGGTCGTTGGGCACGGAGTTCTTGTTGACGGTGATGTTGGCTTTGCCCAGTGCAGCGTCAGCATCCTTACCGGTCAGCTCGCGGCCGATCAGGTCAACCAGCATCAGGTGGTTGTCGGTACCACCGGAGACGATCTTGTAACCGCGCTCGATAAAGGTGGCAGCCATCGCCTTGGCGTTTTTGACGACCTGAGCCTGATAGGTCTTGAACTCCGGCTCCAGCGCCTCTTTGAAGGCAACGGCTTTACCGGCGATGACGTGCATCAGCGGGCCACCCTGGCCACCCGGGAAGACGGCAGAGTTGAGCTTCTTGTAGAGCTCCTCGTCGTCAGCGGCGGAGAGGATCAGACCACCGCGCGGGCCGGCCAGGGTCTTGTGGGTGGTGGAGGTGACCACGTGAGCGTGGGGAACCGGGTTCGGGTAGACGCCAGCGGCAATCAGACCAGCCACATGGGCCATGTCGACGAACAGGTAGGCACCGACCTTGTCGGCGATTTCGCGCATGCGGGCCCAGTCAACGATGCCGGAGTAGGCAGAGAAGCCACCGATCATCATCTTCGGCTTGTGCTCGACAGCCTGACGTTCCATGTCGTCGTAGTCGATCTTGCCGGACTCATCGATACCGTAGGGAATGATGTTGTAAAGCTTGCCGGAGAAGTTGACCGGAGAGCCGTGGGTCAGGTGACCTCCGTGGGCCAGGTTCATGCCCAGTACGGTGTCGCCCGGCTGCAGCAGAGCCATGTAAACGGCGCTGTTGGCCTGGGAGCCGGAGTGCGGCTGCACGTTGGCGTAAGTGGCACCGAACAGCTCTTTGGCACGCTCGATGGCCAGGGTTTCGACCACATCCACATACTCGCAACCACCATAGTAACGCTTGGAGGGGTAACCTTCGGCGTACTTGTTGGTCAGCTGGGAGCCCTGGGCTTCCATGACACGGGGGCTGGTGTAGTTCTCAGACGCAATCAGCTCGATATGCTCTTCCTGACGACGGGTTTCGTCTGTGATGGCCTGCCACAATTGCGGATCATAATTGGCGATGGTCATGTCACGTTTCAACATCCGTTTCTCTCCTGAAAATCGTTTGCGCGTTAGGTGAAGTGGGCGCGGGCATTGTAACGTGAGCTGGATCAAAGAGACAGTCCAACCACCTAAAAAAATGTTGAATTTATGTTGTAAAAAGCAAGATTCCCTCCCCGTTCAATACCCTGGCCGCTCCGCCAAACGACACATTTTTCATCCCGCTGCGGGCGGGCAAAACCCGAAGGGGATCACAACGCCCTCTTTATCCATCTTGTAACATATTCATTCGAAACAAATTTAATGATGATGAAGCTGATTGCAGCCATGCATCCGAGGGGCTGCACCTAACCGGAGGAGTTCAAGATGGACCATCTGCTGACATTCGTGATCCTGGCTGTCTTTTTTCTGTTCTACTGGGTCTACTACACCAGCCAACGCAAGCATGTCCCCACCACCTCGTGGGAGCAGCTCCCCACCAAAGCCGACTATCTGGCGGCCCACCCTGAATCAGTCGATGGCGACATCATCTTCTGTTATCACTGCGGCCACCACGAGTTGCTGGAGGTGGGCATGGTGCACCTGACCGATTTTCGCCGGGAATGGGTCTGTGCCAAGTGCAAGCAGGTGCTGTTTCGCGAGAGCGAATAACGGCGCAGGGGCTGGCCCCCTCTGAACGTTGTGCATCGCCAGCAGGGATCAGAACGGCGCATCCCTGTTGGCCGCCAGCCACTGCTGCAACCCGCTCACCGCCGCGTCAAATTGCGCCCCGATTGCCGCAGGCTCCCCGCCTCCCGCCTCAAGAGCCGCACAGTGGCTGGCAAATTCGGTCAACCCCAGCGCCAGCGCACTCCCCTTGAGCTTGTGCGCCAGCTGACGTTGCTCACTTCCCTCACCCTGAGCCAACTTATCCAGCAACACCCGCCCTTGCGACTCAAACAGCGCGACCAGCTGACGGATCCGCGCCATGCCGAGCAGGGGCAGATCGGCATCCAGCACCGGATTGGCACACTCGGGGTGGTTAGTTGGGGGCACGGCTACTGATAACTGCACCTGTGGCTCGATAGCGGCGCCCTCTTGCCGAAATAGTTGATCTATGGCGTTCGCCAGCACCGCCAGCCGTACCGGCTTGCCGACAAAATCGACAAACCCGGCGGCAAGGCAGTGGCGGATATCCTCCGGATACATCTGGGCCGAGATGGCGATGGCGGGCAGCGGCCGCTCATGCATCTCCTCGCTGATGGCGGCCAGATCCTCGCGCAGGGTCATCCCGTCCATATCGGGCAGATTGATATCGAGCAGCGCCAGCTCGAAGGGGCGCTCAGTCACCAGCGCCAGCGCACTGCGACCATCCTCCGCCAGGGTGACGCGATGGCCGAGGCGGGTCAGCATGCCTTGCGCCACCAGCCGGTTGATCTCGTTATCCTCCACCAGCAGGATGTCACGGGACTGGCCAAGGTGCAGCGGTTGCGCCTCGGCAGGCAACTGGGCGCTCGAACGCTGCAACGGCAAACTGAAGCTGAATTCACACCCCTTGCCCGGTTCGCTGGCAAGGATAAGCTCGCCCCCCATGGCGGCCACCAGCTTGCGGCTAATCGCCAGACCCAGCCCGGTGCCGCCCTGATGGCCTATATCACGCTTGCGCTGGCGAAACGCCTCGAACACCGCCTCCTGCTCATCGGCCGGAATGCCGGGGCCGGTATCGCGCACCACGAAGCGGATGCAGGGCTCGGCGCAAGGGCCTTGGCAGGCAAGAGGCGCTACCGTCAGGGTAATCTGGCCACGGGCGGTAAACTTGACCGCATTGCCGAGCAAGTTGCCGAGCACCTGGCGCAGTTTGCCCAGATCCCCCTCGACCACAGGCGCCAGCTCGGGCGCATATTCCAGCGCCAGAGTGACCCCCTTGGCCTCTGCCTTTGGCCGGAACAACGCGCTGAGCTCATCCACCAGCTGGAACAGGGGGAAGGGTTCGCGGCGCGCCTCCACATGGCCCGCTTCTATCTTGGAGTAGTCGAGAATGTCGTTGAGGATCTCCAGCAGGGATTCGCCACTGTGTTCGATGGCGGCCAGATAGCGCTGCTGGGTATCGCTCAGGTGGGTATCTTCCAGCAGTGTCAGGCCACCCAGAATGCCGTTCATGGGGGTGCGGATCTCGTGGCTCATGGTGGCGAGAAACACAGACTTGGCGCGGTTGGCCTGCTCTGCCTCGGCGCGGGCCTGCCGCTGCTTCTCCACCTCCTCATTGAGCCGCTCGTTGGCGTGGCTGAGCTGGCCAGTGCGCTCCTCGACCCGCGACTCCAGCTCGCGCTGATAGCGGCCCAGCTCCACCGCATTGTCACGAAACACCTGCAGGGCCCGCCCCAGCTCCGCCAGCTCATCGCGCCCGGTACTGGCGATCGGCTCAAGGGGGGCCAGATCCCCGCGCGCCAACCGGCTCATCCCCGCCACCGCCCGTTGCAGTGGCCAGACGATCCGGCCATAGACCATGCGCCACATCAGCAGCATCAGTAGTAGCAGGGTGAGCAGGCCAATGGCCATCAGCGCCTGCTCCAGCAGCCTGAGGCGCTGGCTTAGCGCCTGCTGGCTCTGCCCCAGCGAATCGCGGGCACGGCTGACCAGCTCTCCGACCTGCTGGTTGAGGCTGCTCATCAGGGCCTCATTGGCATTGGCCAGCACCCGCAGCGCCTCCCCCTTGCCGAGCCAGTCGCTGCGCAGTTGCACCAGCTTGTCGCTCTGCGAAAGCACGGTCAGCGCCTGCTCCACCGCCTGACGGCGTGCCGGGTCGGTCACCGCCCCGGCCCGCAGTTGCAAGATGGCCAGCTCCCGCTGCCCCTCTTGCAATAGCGTTTGCAACTGTTCCTGTCGTTCGCTGCGCCACATCTCCTCGATGCGCTGCTGCTGCATCAGGGTGCGATGACGCAGCTCGGTCATCTGCTCCAGCCAGTCGAGATCCTGCTCCAGCAGGCGGTCCAGCGTCCGAGTCGCCTGCGCACCTTGTTGTTGGTAGAGGGAACCCAACCCCGCCACCATCACGGTTTCGGCGTTCTCCATCTGGCTGCGCGCCAGCTCGGCGATCTGCCCGGCCGCCGCCACCAGACGGGCCCGCTGCGCCTCCCCTTGCGCCATCAGGGTCAATCTTTCCCCCACCAGCCAGCCCTGCTGGCCCAGATTGCCGATGATGCTCTGACTGAGCTGATCGAGGCTTGTTGAACCCTGCCCACGACCAAGTTGCGCCAGTACCTGTTGCAGCTGTTGCCCCTGCAGGGTGAGCAGGCGTCCCTGATGCTCCCGCTCCTGCTCGCTGGTTGCGGTGGCCAGCAGCCGTGACGCGCTCTGGATCTCGCCGCTGAGGCGAGAGAGCGTGCGGGCCAGCTCCTGATCGGCCAGAGTCTGCTGCACCCCTTGCTCCAGCTGGCGCAGATGGCTAAGCCCCACCCAACCCAGCAGGGAGGCACTCAGTGTGAGTAATGCCATCAAGGAGAAGGCCAGCAGCAACTTGCCACCCAGGCCGGAAAAGATTCTCACGGGAAGTCCCTTGGTTGTGGTCGGCTTTGACCGGATAATATGGCCCAACACTTTAACAAAACCCCTGGCCATGCGAAGCGTCTATCTCTCCCCGTTGTTGCTCATGTGGTTGCTCACGCTGCCTCGCGCCGCCCTCGCCTTTGCGGTCGATATCTGGCCCGGCGGCGAATTCAGCGGCCAGCCGGTGCGCCAGCAGTGGCCGGAACCCGCCGCCGCAACCAAACCGCTGACCCTCTGTGCCCTCTACCCCCATCTGCGCGACGCCTACTGGCTTTCGGTCAATCAGGGCATGGTGGACGAGGCGAAGCGGCTGGGAGTCAAGTTGCAGATCCACGAAGCGGGGGGCTATGGAGCCCTCGCCGAGCAGCGCCAGCAGTTGCTGCGCTGCGTGCAGGAAGGGAGCGATGCCATCTTGCTCGGCGCGGTGAGCTATCAGGGCTTGCGCGAGGCAATCAAGGTCACGCCGCTGCCGGTCTTTGGACTGGTCAACGATCTGCCCAGCGGTCTGGTGCAGGCGAAGGTGGGGGTCTCCTGGTACCAGATGGGCTGGCAAATCGGCCACTGGCTGGCGCAGCGTCACCCCGCCGGCAGCAAGCCGGTCTCGGTCGCCCTCTTCCCCGGCCCGCAGGCAAGCGGCGGCAACAACTTCGTCGAGCCGGGCTTTGCCGACGCCATCAAGGGGAGCGCCATCAAGCTGGTCACCACCGAGCGCGGCGACAACAGCCGGGAAATCCAGCGCACGCTGGTGCAGCAGACGCTGGCTCGCTATCCCGACCTCGACTATCTGGTGGGAGGCGCCATCGCCGCCGAAGTGGCGGTCAACGAGCTGGCGCAGCGCCATCTCGACAGACCCCAGGTGCTGAGCACCTACTTCAGCCACGGAGTACAGCGAGGCCTGCGCCGGGGCAAGATCCTGGCCGCCAACAGCGATCAGATGCGGCTGCAGGGGCGCCTTGCGGTCGCTCAGGCTGTCTGCCTGCTACAACACCCTGATGCCAATACCGAGCAGTGCCCGCGGGTGATGGGGCCACCCATTCTGACGCTCTCTGCACCGCTGGCCGCCCCCGCAGATTCCCTCTCGGATGGCGCTTTTCGTCCCGTCTATCGGGTCGAATAGCCGTTCCAAATCCGATTAGCCCACTCAAGGAGAAGAGATGAAAGAGTTACATGCCAGCTGCCTGTGCGGCGCCGTCGCCCTGACCCTGCCGGATCAGTTCGACTATATGGGGAACTGCCACTGCAGCGAATGCCGCAAGTTTTCGGGGGGAGATTACGCCTCGGTCGGCGGACTGGATGGCAACAAGGTCACCATAGTGAAGGGGGAAGAGGCCATCGGCCGCTACCGGAAATCGGCAGAGACCACCCTGGCCTTCTGTCGTCACTGCGGCTCCAGCCTGTTCAGCCAGAAGAGCAGCAGCGGCAAGATCAACCTGCGCCTCGGGGTACTGGACGACGTGCCGAGCCAGCGGCCCGCGTTTCACATCTTTGTCGGCTCCAAGGCGCCCTGGCACCAGATTGACGATGACTGCCCGCAATTTGATACCCGCCCGCCGGTCTGATACCCGGTCAAACAGGTCAAGGCCACCGTAACGGGCTCAGGAGGCTATCTCACCGGCAAACAGATAGCCTTCACCATGAACGGTGACAAACAGCTGGGGATCCCGCGGATCCGGCTCCATCTTGCCGCGCAGCCGCCGGATCAACACGTCTATGGTGCGATCGCTCGGGCCATCGCCGCGATGGCTGATGAGGGTCAGGATCCGCTCCCGACTGAGCACCCGCCCGGCATGGGCGACAAAGGCCACCAGCACTTCATATTCGGCCTTGGTCAGACGAACCGGCACCCCGTCCTTGCTGAGCTGACGGCGGGGAATGTCAAAACGCCAGGGGCCGAAGCGCACCGCATCGTCAGCCACCGCAGGCTCGCTCGGTGCGGCGGCCGCCAGCGAGATCCGCCACAGCAGATTCTTGACCCGCACCAGCAACTCCCGCAGCTCAAATGGCTTGGTAACATAGTCATCGGCTCCCATCTCGAGGCCGACAATCCGGTCCACCGCATCGCTGCGGCCGGTGACCAGAATGATCCCCACCGTGCTGCGCGCCCGCAGTTCACGGGTCAGCAGCAGACCATCTTCCCCCGGCAGGTTGATATCCAGCATCACCAGATCGACCGTTTGTTCTGCCAGCATGGCGCGCATCTCCTGGCCGTTTTCGACCGCCGTCACCCGATAGCCCTCCCGCTCGAAATAGCCGGTCAGCTTCTCGCGGGTAACCGCATCATCTTCAACAACCAGAATGTGGTAGCTCATGGGCAGGGTTCACGATGGTCGACAAGGGAGGATTATTCTATTCACATTTTGTCATAAATACCCCTATTTCATTAATTTGTGGCGGCAGCCCTGTTCACAACGCCTCCCTATCATGGCTCCCATCAAAAAAGTGATGTGAGAGAGCATGATGAAAAAACTGTGGCACTTCCTGCGCACCCCCAGCCGTCGCTGGTCGGTACTGGCGCTGCTTCTGGTGGGCGTCGGCGTCACCCTCGCGGGCACCGTCGGCCTGCACTATGGCTTTGAGAAAACCAGCAGCCTCGAATTCTGTATCTCCTGCCACTCCATGAAAGACACCGTCTATCCGGAGTACAAGGAGTCCATCCACTTCAAGAATGCCTCCGGGGTACAGGCGGTCTGTACCGACTGTCATCAGCCGAAGGATTTTGTCGGCAAGGTGGCCCGCAAGATGGAGGCGGCCAACGACCTCTATCAGGAGTACATAGGCCACAGCATCGACACCCGGGAGAAGTTCGAGGACCGGCGCCTGCATCTGGCGGAGAAGGTGTGGGCACGGATGAGCCGCCAGAACTCCAAGACCTGCAAGTCCTGCCACAGCTACGACAACATGGATCACGCCAAGCAGTCCCCGGCGGCCGCGCTGGCGATGAAAGATGCGGCGGCGAAGAACATGAACTGCATCGAGTGCCACAAGGGCATCGCCCACGAACTGCCCAACATGGCGGGCGGCTTCCGGGCCACTTACGCCACCCTGGTCAACGACGCGCAAGAGGCGCCAGCCACCGAGACCCTCTACAACCTGGGTGAAAAAGATCTCTACGCCAGCGAACAGAGTACCGACCCGGTCGGCAAACTGCTGCCCGCCTCCCGCATCGACGTCGTAGACCGCAGCGGCGATCGCCTCAAGGTGACCATCGAAGGGTGGCGCGAGAGCGATGGCAAGGGCCGGGTGCTGAGCGAATACATGGGCAAGCGGGTCTTCGTCGCCACCATCCGTGACGAACTGAAAGCGAGCGAGAAAGTGCTCAAACAGGAGACCGACAGCGCCACCCATATCAAGTGGGAACAGGTTCAGGTGCAGGCCTGGGTCGATGGCAAGGGCTTTGAGTCCTCGCTCAAGCCGATCTGGGATTACGCCGGCGAGATGTACAAATCCACCTGCAACTCCTGCCACGGCGCGCCGGATCCCGCTCACTTCACTGCCAACGGCTGGATTTCGGGACTCAAGGCGATGTCTGCCTACTATCGCCTGAGCAAGGAAGAGGAGCGCACCCTGCTCAAATACCTGCAAAACCATGCCGCCGATACCGGTGGTCAGGGCAGCCACTAAGTCCGGATTCGAAAGAGGAATAACAAGATGATCAATATTTCCCGTCGTGGTTTTCTGGGTGGCTTGCTGGCCAGCGGTGCCTCTGCCCTGATCGGCCCCTCCCTGCTCGGTCGCGCCGTGATGGCCGCCGAGTCCGGCGAAAAACTGGTGCAGTCCGGCTCCCACTGGGGCGCCTTCCGTGCCCGGGTGGTCGATGGCCGCTGGGTCGAGACCCTGCCGTTCGAGCACGACAAGCACCCCACCGACATGCTCAAGGCCTTGAGTGAAGTGGTCTACAACCCCTCCCGCATCCGCTACCCCATGGTGCGGCTGGACTGGCTGCGCAAGGGGCACCAGTCCAACACCAGCGAACGCGGCCAGAACCGCTTCGTGCGGGTCACCTGGTCTCAGGCGCTCGATTTTTTCTATCACGAGCTGGAGCGGGTGCAGAAAACCTATGGCCCGAGCGCCCTCTATGCCGGCCACTCCGGCTGGCAGTCAGTGGGCAAGCTGCACTCTGCTGGCGCCATGTTGGGGCGTGCCATGAACCTGCACGGCACCTATCTGGCCAAGGCCGGTGACTACTCCACCGGTGCCGCCCAGGTGATCCTGCCCCACGTGGCGGGCGCCATGGAGGTGTACGAGCAGCAGACCTCCTGGCCGCTGGTGCTGGAACACAGCAAGACCATCGTTATCTGGGGCTCAGATCCCATCAAGAACCTGCAGGTGGGCTGGCTGGTGCCGGATCACAGCGTCTACGACTACTGGGCGCAGCTGAAAGAGAAGGTGGCCAAGGGCGAGATCCGTGTGATCAGTGTCGATCCGGTCAAATCCAAGACCCAGAAGTACCTCAATTGCGATCAGGTGACCCTGAATCCGCAGACCGACGTGCCGCTAATGCTGGGTATCGCCCACACCCTCTACAGCGAGAAGCGCCACGACGAGAAGTTCCTGAAAGACTACACCACCGGTTTTGACAAGTTCCTGCCCTACCTGCTGGGCACCAGCGATGGTCAGGTGAAGGACGCAGAGTGGGCCGCCGCCATCTGTGGCGTACCAGCCGAAACCATCCGCGAGCTGGCCCGCACCATGAGCAGCGGCCGTACCCAGCTTATCGGCGGCTGGTGCGTGCAGCGTATGCACCACGGCGAACAGTACGCCTGGATGCTGGTGGTACTGGCCTCGATGATTGGCCAGATCGGCCTGCCGGGGGGCGGTTACGGCTTTGGCTGGCACTACAACGGGGCGGGCACCATCACCTCCAGCGGCCCTATCATGTCAGGTTTCAGCTCGGTCATTCCCGGCGTTAAACCACTCCATGACGGCGACTGGAAGGGCTACTCCAAATACATTCCGGTGGCCCGCTTCGTCGACTGCATCCTCAATCCGGGCAAGCAGATCGCCTTCAACGGCCAGACCATCACCTACCCCCACATGAAGATGGCGGTGTTCTGCGGCAACAACCCGTTCCACCACCAGCAGGATCGCAACAAGATGGTCGCCGCCTGGCGCAAGCTGGAAACCGTGGTCAGCATCGATCACCAGTGGACGGCCAGCTGCCGTTTCGCCGATATCGTGCTGCCCGCCACCACCACCTATGAGCGGGACGACATCGAGCAGTGGGGTTCTCACTCCAACGCGGGCATTCTGGCCATGTACAAGGTGGTGGAGCCGCTGTTCGAGGCGCGCGATGACTATGACATCTTCGCCGATCTCTGCCGTCGCTTCGGTCGCGAGGTCGAATTCACCGGCGGCAAGAGCAAGCTGGAGTGGATCCAGAGCATCTATGACGATGCCCGCCTGCAGGGCCGCGGCATCGGCATCCGTCTGCCCCGTTTCAGCCAGTTCTGGCACGGGGAAGGCTTCGTCACCTTCCCGGCAGGCCAGCCCTGGGTGCGTCACGAGTCGTTCCGTCAGGAGCCGGATCTGGAACCCCTCGGTACCCCGTCTGGCCTTATCGAGATCTACTCCAAGACCATTGCCGACTACGGCTATGGGGATTGCCCGGGCCATCCGGTCTGGATCGAGCCCTACGAGCGCTCACACGGCGGGCCGGGCAGCAAGCAGTACCCGCTGCACCTGCAATCCTGCCACCCGGACAAACGGCTGCACAGCCAGCTCTGCTCCTCCGACAACTATCGCGCCACCTACACAGTGCAGGGTCGCGAGCCTGTCTACATGAATCCGCAGGATGCCAAATCCCGCGGCCTCAAGGACGGCGATCTGGTGCGGGTGTTCAACGGCCGCGGTCAGGTATTGGCTGGGCTGGTGGTGAGCGATGACTACGCCCCCGGCGTAGTCCGGATACAGGAAGGAGCCTGGTATGGCCCGCAAGAGGGCGGCAAGGTAGGGACTCTCTGTACCTACGGCGATCCCAACGTGCTGACCGCCGACATAGGCTCCTCCAGCCTGGCGCAGGCCACCACGGCCCACACCGCGCTGGTGGAGATCGAGAAGTTCCGCGGACAGGCGCCCGCCGTCACTGCCTTCGGCGCGCCGGAATCGGCCAAGGGCATCGACCCCATGTTCCCGGCACTCTGACCCCGGGGGGACGAAAGCGCCCCCTTGAGTTTCCTTTATTTTTAAAGTCGTTAGAATCGGGAGCCATCAAGGCTCCCGATTGCCATCCACGGAGGAAAAATGCAGGAATTTATGGCTACCAGCGAACGCCGGGCCGAACTCTACTGGTGGTTCTCCACCCTGTTCGCCGCCGAACTCAGTGATGAGCAGATCGCCGAATATGACACCTATGACGTGCGAAGCTTCCTGAAAAGCCTCTCCACCCTGGATCCGATGCGCGAAGCCGTGGCCGAGCTCAACGATGCCATCGCCCGCCTGCTGGTGCGCCCGGATCGCCAACTCGAACTCGCTGCCGACTTCGCCGGCCTGTTTCTGGTGGATCCCAAACAGGGCGCCCTGCCCTACGAATCGCTCTATCGTGGCGATGCCAAGCTGCTGATGCAGGCCCCGATGGCCGGGATGCAGGCCCGCCTCGATCGCCTTGGTATCAATGTCAGCGACAAATACAAGGAGCCTGCGGATCATCTGGCCATCGAGCTGGATCTGATGGGCAATCTCATCATCCGCGCGGCGGAAGCCAAGAGCGCAGCCGAGCGGGAACGCTGGCTCGACGAGCAGGAAGCACTGCTGCACGGTCATCTGCTGGGCTGGTTTGACAAGTTCGAAAGCGCCTGTCGCGCCGCCGACCGATTTGGTTTCTACGGCGCCAGTGCCCGTCTGCTGGGGGTCTTCCTCAAGATGGATGCTAACTACCTCTCTCTGGTCAAACCGGCACCGTCCGCCGACTGAGGCCGCGATGAAAACAGCCCTGCTTCTGATTGCATGCTGGCTGCTGGCCCTGATCCCGCTGGATCAGGGCATTACTCCCCTGATCGCGCTGCTGTTCAACCCGGATCGCGAGCTCTACGGCACCGCCCAGCTTACCGGCTTTGCCGGCATCCTGCTCACCCTCTACCTTGCCAATCTCGGCGTCGAGGTGGTGTTGCGCCGCCGCTTCCAGATTGCCGGCATGCTGGCGCTGCTGGCCGCCTGGATCGACTTCATCAACAGCAGCGGCAGCGAGTCGCACTTCCTGCTGCTCTACCTACTCGCCCTCCCGTTCCACCTGCTCGGCTGGCTGGTATTTGTGCGCGGTATTCAGGCATTTGGCCGAGAGAAAGGCTAAAAAACAGCCAATAATATTGCAAATCATGACAGCCAGGTCAGGCTCTTCCCAGTCATTACAAGCACATCGGTACAGCCCCCCGTAACATTTGCTTACATTCAGCTCCCGTTCAGTTTCACAAAAGCCGATATAGTGCCGCTCCTTTCGCCACACTACACAGGAGCAATAGTATGCCTCCACAGGATGCGCGCATCACAGGCCTCGATCTGTTGCGCGGGCTGGTCATCTTCATGGCAGTGTTTGAGCACTACACCGGTTATCTCAACTACTGGTACATCGATTTCTTCAATCGGGAGCATGCCTTGTGGGACAGCTTCTATGTGTCACACAAGGCAATGGCGGGACACCTGCTACCCATGGATCAGCTGACAGCACACGCATCAGCCTGGTTAATCCCCTGGGTAAGCCAGATCTACCTGGCCTTGGCCGCATTCAACCTGAGCCGCCGCGATCAGGCCAACTTCAAGCCGCAGCTGGGCAGCAAGCTGGCCCTGTTTGCCAGCATCATACTGATGCTCTATGTCGAAGGGTTGGTCATCGCCCCCAATTTCGGCGAGGCCATCTCGTTCTACCCGGTCATGCTCTGGATGTGCCTGCTGGCGCTCTTCTCCATGGTGTATGCCTGGTTCGGCATCCGCGGCATGCTCCTGCTGACCCTTCTAAGCCTGCTGCTGGATCAACTCGGCGTACAGGAGTTGCTCGGCCATATCGACAGCTGGATGAAGCTGCACGTTCACCCCGACTATGAGCTGGATGCCCGTCTCGACCTCTTCATGGCCAGTGGCTGCTTCGGCTTTCTCTATGGCTGGTGCTGGCATCAGCGCCCACAATGGCGAGATCGCCTCAACCGTCTGGTGCTGACGCTGTCACTGGTGGCGCTGGCCATCTATCTCATGTTCGGCGAGACAAGCACGGTCGAGCTCAACGACATCTACGCCAATGAACACGAACTGGCGCTGGACATGATCGGCCGAGCCGGGATCTGGGGTATGGAGTTTCTGGTGATCGGTACCGTGCTCTGGCTACACCAACACAATATCCGTCTCTGCTGGCGACCACTCAACTGGATCGGTATGTACTCGCTGACCGTATTCATCTTCCACAAGAGCATCTTCGTCCATCTGTGGGGCCCCTTGCTACTGTGGTGGACTGCCCGTCAGGGCACCATACTGCCCAACAGTTTTGGCCTTATCATGTTGCTCTGCACTGCCAGCGTACTGCTTATTTATGCTTTCCAGCGCTCCGGCATCATCTGTCATCTGATGGGAATGCATCAGGATCGGGACTGGCAGAGACTGTATGGCAAATAAGAGCGGGTTACTGCTGCTCATTCCCCTGATGCTGCCTTTCTCGGCCAGGGCGCTGGTTGTGGGTAGCCAATGGCAACTCGACAGCAGCAACGCGGGAGCGGGGGCCGACTCCACGGTACAGCTCTGGCTCGGCTATGAACGGGAAACACAGATGGGCCTTGTCTTTATTGATGGCCAAAGCGCAGGCGTTGCGTTATCCCTTTATAAACAGAGCTTTATCGCCTTAGGGATCAGTCCGATGGTGGTGGCGGATCACTCCCGCTTTGGTGCGTTATGGCGCATGGGCTGGCAACTGGATGACGAACACCAGCTCAGCATTGGCCAGCTTTATGATGTAACCGGTCGCTATGGCCAGCTGTGGTATATGGAACATTCGCTTCCGCTGCCTGCCAACGTATCCTTCAATCTATGGCTGACAAGAGGCGACCAGGCATACATGTCCGCATATGAGAGCGAAGAGGGATGGCGCGAATGGGGAATGACGCTGGAACGTAGCTGGACATGGAATCAGTGGAAGCTTGGCTTGGAAGCGGGCGCGAAACAGTGGCTGATGAAAGAGAGTGACTGGCAACCCACCATCAGCCTGACCCTGCGCTATCAATTAAGCCTTTAATACATCTTGAGCGGAAATCGCGCCGCTGTGATTGCCTTTCACACCTCACCGCCTCCAAATGGATTTCATCACCAAGACTTACCATATATAACAATGAGATAAGGTTATTCCTCCCCCCCAAAAAAAGGTTCGTGCCATACTTAAAACCGTTAAATGACAAATAAATCAATGCCGGGAGCCATCATGGATGGAATGCTTTTCAAGGCCGATACCGAAACAATTCTGCCCACGCTGTCAGATCAGAGCATACTCGAACAACTACTGAATACAGCCCCCTTGGGTATAGGTGTCTTTGACTGCCATTTCCGTTATTGCAAAGTCAATCAGGTACTGGCTGATATCAATGGCAAGACCATAGAGGAACACAAGGGCAAACATCTGAGAGAGATTGTGCCCAAGCTGGCTCCAGTACTGGAGCCCATGTTCCGGCAAATCCTGCGCCACGGTAGGCCCTACGTGAATATCGCCATCACGGGGCAAACAGCGGCACATGGCAGCAGCGCAAGACGGTGGCAGGCAACCTATAGTCCGATGTGGAACGACAGTGGCAAGCCGAGCGGTATCCTCGCCATAGTGCGCGATATTACCGAACAGTACGAAACAGAGCAGCGGCTGCAACTGGCTATGAGAGCGGCACAAATTGGCGTGTGGGAGTGGTATGTTGCAGAGGATAGATTGCTGTTTAATGGCGAAATTGAACCACTGCTTGGCATACCAGCTCACCAGTTCAAGGGAGGGCTGCAGGCTTTCATTGACTGCTTTGAACCTGAATCAGGCCAGCAGCTCAGGACAGTTCTGCAAAGGAAAGAGCCCATCCATCTCACCCTGAGCTTCATCACTCCCTTAAATGAACGTCACTGGGTTGATATTCATGCCGATCATGTTGCAGCCACGGAATCCATCGGCCACAGAGTGATGGGCGTGATCCACAACGCGACGGCCCGGCGGCGTCAGGAGGAGCGACTCCATCAGGCCAACGTGGTTTTCGATACTACGGCCGAGGGAATTATTATTCTGGACAACAATCACCGTATCATTTCGGTCAACCCGGCTTTCACCATGCTGACGCAATATGATGCCGAGGAGGTAATAGGCCAAGATCCTGGAATCGTTATACATCCGAGACGCTATACCGACCTCGACTCACCATGGCATCAACTGCATCCGGACAATAATGCCTGGCATGGCGAAATGGCCTGTTTACGCAAAGATGGCAGCTACTTCTCTTCATGGCAGCAGATTAGTGCCGTCTACGACAACTTCAACAACACCACTCACTATGTAATTGCCCTCTCCGACATCAGCGCCATTCGCAAGGTGGAAGCCGAGCTGAATCATCTCGCTTATCACGATCCCCTGACCGAACTCGGCAATCGCCATCTGCTGCAGGAGCGACTGACTCTTGAACTGAAAACCGCACAACTCAACAACAAGCGGTTGGGACTACTCTTTATCGATCTGGATGGTTTCAAACTGATCAACGACAGTCTGGGGCACGGGGTGGGCGATGAACTGCTCAAGCGACTGGCAGAACGGATCCGAAATTGCCTGCAACCGAATGAGCTGGCTACCCGCTTGGGTGGGGACGAATTTCTGGTGCTCATCCCCTATCTGGAAGCACCTGACGAGCTGATAACACTCGCCAATACTTTGCTGACTGCGCTGCGTGAACCGGTCGAACTGTCCCATGAGCAGGTTGCTATCTCGGCGAGCATCGGCATCGCTATCTATCCGGACCACGCAACCACCCCTGAGACACTGATCAGTGCCGCCGACAACGCCATGTATGAAGCGAAGAGCCAGGGTCGTAACGGCTTCCAGTTCTACACCCCATATATGGCGGAACAGGCTCGAGAACGAATGCAAATTGAACAGGGATTACTCAAAGCTCTCGAGCTTGAACAGCTTTGTATTCTCTATCAGCCCATGACTCATCTTGCCGGCGGTCATCTGAGTGGGCTGGAGGCACTCTTGCGCTGGAAGCACCCCAATGAGGGACTGATCAATCCAGCCCGTTTTATTCCGGTTGCAGAAGAGTGCGGCCTCATCGAAAAAATTGGCGAATGGGTAATGCGCAATGCCTGTGCACAGGGAAGAAACTGGCTGGCCGCCGGCCTGCCGGTGCCCCGCTTGTCAGTTAATGTATCGGTGCGAGAGATGCGCTCACCCGGCTATGTGGAACAGGTCGCAACTATTCTTGCCGAAACAGGGTTTCCGCCTGAGCGACTGGAGATTGAAGTAACGGAAAGCATCATACAACGGGTTGATCAGAGCCTAGATCTCTTTACCCGGCTGAAAAATCTGGGGGTTCAAATTGCCATCGACGACTTTGGCACCGGATTTTCGTCGCTGAGCCTGCTCAAGACTCTGCCGATTGATCGCATCAAGATCGACCGGGCATTCGTGCAGGCTTTACCGGAGGACAAGAATAGCAGGGAGCTCTGCCGCACCATCATCAGTCTGGCAGACAGTCTGGAGATGGAGGTTACGGCAGAGGGTATTGAAACTCGAGCACAATATACCTTCTTGCAGTCACTTAATTGTGGTGAGGGGCAGGGCTACCTGTTCAGTAAACCGCTGCATGTAGAACAGATGCACGAACGCTTGCATTGCCAAAGCGTTCAGCAGTAGCGATATCAGGGAAACGAACGGCCAACGACTGGACAATCAAACTATTTTCCAAACGTCAGGGTAGGAACACCACCGTTATCCCGGTCATTGGCCATGCGAGTGAGCGGTGAGTCACCCGAGTAACGGGAGCCTGGCTCACTGAGGGAAAACCTGGCTCCCGGCTTTTTGTCCTGCCATGCATGACCAAGCTGCTCAGCAACCCGATCCCGTACAGTCTGTGACGGCTCCTGGTGTGTAATAGCAAACTCTTTGGGAGGCTTGTCTGCAAGAACAGGCGCATCAAACTGCCACAGGGATGCACAGAGCAACAGAGAGAACATAACAACCTCTATCAATCAAAAACACCTTTTTACCCACTCACCGCGTGAGTGTCACCCATTACCCTGTAACCAAATGTTGCTGTCTATCCAAAAGTCTAATTGCCCCCCTCGACCAAAGGTATAAGTTGTTACTTAATTATTAAAAGTATGTATTCAAAGGAGTGACAGATGAGCGAGAGCAAGGTCTACCCGGTCAAACCCCACATCAGCAGCAATGCACTGCTAGACAAGGGCGACTACGCCGCCATGTATCAGGCCTCCGTCGAGGATCCCGAGACCTTCTGGGGAGAGCAGGGAAAAATCCTCGACTGGATGAAACCCTATAGCAAGGTCAAAAACACCTCCTACGATCCGGGCCATGTCTCCATCAAATGGTTTGAAGATGGCCAGCTCAACGTCTCCGCCAACTGCCTCGATCGCCATCTCGCCGAACGGGGCGACAAGGTTGCCATCATCTGGGAAGGGGACAACCCCGCCGAAGATCGCAAACTCACTTACCGCGAGCTGCACGCCGAAGTGTGCAAATTTGCCAACGTATTGAAAGCTCAGGGGGTACACCGCGGCGATGTGGTCTGCCTCTACATGCCCATGGTACCGGAAGCAGCTATCGCCATGCTGGCCTGTACCCGCATCGGCGCGGTACACAGCATAGTATTCGGCGGCTTCTCGCCGGAAGCGCTGGCTGGTCGCATCATCGACTCGGGCTCCCGCATCGTGATCACCGCCGACGAAGGGCTGCGTGGTGGCCGCCCGGTACCACTCAAGAAGAATGTGGATGAAGCGCTCACCAACCCGGATACCCAGGTCAACAAGGTGATCGTGCTCAAGCGCACCGGTGGCAATATCGCCTGGCACAGCCACCGCGACATCTGGTGGCACGAAGCAACCGCAGCCGTCAGCAGCGACTGCCCACCCGAAGCGATGAATGCCGAAGATCCGCTCTTTATCCTCTATACCTCCGGCTCCACCGGCAAACCCAAAGGGGTGCTGCACACCACCGGCGGTTATCTGGTCTATGCCACCCTCACCTTCAAATATGTGTTCGACTACCACGAAGAGGATATCTACTGGTGTACCGCCGACGTGGGCTGGGTCACCGGTCACTCCTATCTGGTCTACGGGCCGCTCGCCAACGGCGCCACCACCATCATGTTCGAAGGGGTGCCCAACTACCCGGCCACCAACCGCATGAGTCAGGTGGTGGACAAGCATCAGGTCACCATCCTCTATACCGCACCGACCGCCATCCGTGCCCTGATGGCCAAGGGCAACGAAGCGGTCACCGGCACCTCCCGCCAGAGCCTGCGCATCATGGGGTCAGTGGGTGAACCCATCAACCCGGAAGCCTGGGAGTGGTACTACCGCACCATTGGCGACGAGCGCTGCCCCATCGTCGATACCTGGTGGCAGACCGAGACTGGCGGCATCCTCATCACCCCGCTGCCCGGCGTCACCGACCTGAAACCGGGTTCGGCTACCAAACCGTTCTTCGGCGTACAGCCTGCGCTGGTCGACAACATGGGCGAACCGCTGGAGGGAGCCACCGAGGGCAACCTGGTGATCACCGACTCCTGGCCGGGTCAGATGCGCACCGTGTTCGGGGATCACGAACGCTTCGAGCAGACCTACTTCTCCACCTTCCCGGGCCGCTACTTCACCGGCGATGGTGCCCGTCGCGACGAGGACGGCTACTACTGGATCACCGGTCGGGTGGATGATGTACTGAACGTCTCCGGCCACCGCATGGGTACCGCCGAAATTGAATCGGCGCTGGTGGCCCATCCCAAGATCGCCGAAGCGGCGGTGGTAGGGGTTCCTCACGAGATCAAGGGTCAGGGCATCTACGCCTATGTCACCCTGATCGCCGGGGAAGAGCCGAGCCGCGAGCTGCACAAAGAGGTGAAGGAGTGGGTGCGCAAGGAGATTGGCGCCATCGCCACGCCAGATGTCATTCACTGGGCGGAGGGGCTGCCGAAGACCCGCTCCGGCAAGATCATGCGCCGGATCTTGCGCAAGATCGCCACCGGCGAAACCGACAGTTTGGGGGATATCTCCACCCTGGCGGATCCGGGTGTGGTGGACAAGCTGATCCGCGAGAAGTCGGAAGCAGCCTGATCTCCTGCCAACTCTTGTTCAAAGCCGGCCTTGTGCCGGCTTTGTTGCTTCTACAGCGGTACAAACAGCCTGAGCCGCTGAAACTGGACGCACAGGGAGGAGCGTTCAATAAATAGTCAGATGTAGAGATTAGACCAGTAAAATGCTGCTAATTTTCACGAAATCAATATAATTGCGAAATCTGTGTGCCAGGGCACACCGATTTGCGCAGAAAATGGCTAGATTTCTGGTAGTCCACAAGATAGCTGACAGATAGCAGCATTATCATCGAGGATGCACTCAATATGTCGCAAAATCACCGTATTCTCCTGCTCAACGGACCAAACCTGAATCTGCTGGGCAAACGGGAACCGGGCATCTACGGCAGCAAGACGCTTGATGAGATCGTCGCCGATCTGAAGCTCAACGCCAGCGAACTCGGTGTCACTCTGGAACATCTGCAATCCAACGCCGAACATGAGTTGGTCAGCCGCATCCATCAGGCCATGGGTCAGGTGGATTTCATCATCATCAATCCAGCCGCCTTCACCCACACCAGCGTCGCCATCCGCGATGCGCTGCTGGGTGTCGCCATACCCTTTATCGAGGTTCACCTGTCAAACGTTCATGCCAGGGAGCCGTTTCGTCATCACTCCTATCTGTCTGATGTCGCCAAAGGGGTCATTTGTGGTCTGGGGGCCGATGGCTATCAATTCGCTTTAACCGCGGCCGTGCGCCATCTGCACGCGGCTTGATAATCACTGATCAGATAAAGAAGAAAGAGAATGCTAATGGATATCCGCAAAATCAAGAAGCTGATTGAACTGGTTGAAGAGTCCGGCATCGCCGAACTGGAGATCTCCGAAGGTGAAGAGTCCGTTCGCATCAGCCGCAACTTCGCAGGCCAGGTCACTGCCGCACCGCAGATGATCATGCAGCAAGCAGCCGCTCCGGTTGCCGCTCCAGCCGCCGCCCCGGTTTCCGCTGCGCCGGCCGCAGATGCCGCACCGAGCGGTCACCTGATGCGCTCTCCCATGGTTGGCTCCTTCTACCGCTCCTCCAGCCCGGAAGCCAAGCCGTTCGTGGAAGTGGGTCAGCAAGTCAATGTCGGCGATACCCTGTGCATCGTCGAAGCCATGAAAATGATGAACCAAATCGAGTCTGACAAGGCCGGTGTGATCAAAGCGATCCTGGTTGAAAATGGTCAGGCCGTCGAATTTGACGAGCCGCTGTTCATCATCGAATAAGGGAAATCGCCACCCATGTTGGACAAAGTAGTCATCGCCAACCGCGGTGAAATTGCCCTGCGGATCCTGCGCGCCTGCAAAGAGCTCGGGATCAAGACAGTGGCCGTTCACTCCACCGCCGACCGGGAGCTCAAACATGTGCTGCTGGCCGACGAATCCATCTGTATCGGCAAACCAGCCAGTACCGACTCCTACCTCAACGTTCCGGCTATCATCGCCGCCGCCGAGGTGACCGGTGCCGTGGCCATCCACCCGGGTTACGGCTTCCTCTCCGAGAACGCCGATTTTGCCGAAGTGGTCGAAAAATCCGGCTTCATCTTCATCGGCCCGCGCGCCGAGACCATCCGCCTGATGGGTGACAAAGTCTCCGCCATCGAAGCGATGAAGAAGGCAGGCGTACCGTGTGTACCGGGCTCTGACGGTCCGGTGGACAACGACACCAAGCGCAATGCCGCTATTGCCAAGCGCATCGGCTATCCGGTGATCATCAAGGCTGCCGGTGGCGGCGGTGGTCGTGGCATGCGCGTGGTACGCAGCGAGGCCGAGCTAGCCTCCGCCATTGCCCTAACCAAATCCGAAGCAGGCCAGTTCTTCAAGAACGACATGGTCTACATGGAGAAGTACCTGGAAAACCCGCGCCACATCGAAATTCAGGTGTTGGCAGACGGCCAGGGCAACGCCCTCTATCTGGGCGAGCGCGACTGCTCCATGCAGCGTCGCCACCAGAAGGTGGTGGAAGAGGCGCCGGCACCCGGCATCACCGCCGAAATGCGCAAGTTCATCGGCGAGCGCTGTGTGCGCGCCTGTATCGAGATCGGCTACCGCGGTGCGGGTACTTTCGAGTTCCTGTACGAGAACGGCGAGTTCTATTTCATCGAAATGAACACCCGTATCCAGGTTGAGCATCCGGTCACCGAGATGGTCACCGGTATCGATCTGATCAAGGAGCAGCTGCGCATCGCCGCCGGTCAGCCCCTGTCGATCACCCAGCAGGATATCCGCATCCGTGGTCATGCCATCGAGTGCCGGATCAACGCGGAAGATCCGGCCACCTTCATGCCCTCTCCGGGTCTGGTGCAGCGCTTCCACGCGCCGGGTGGTCTGGGCGTGCGTTGGGACTCCCACATCTATGCCGGTTACAAGGTACCGCCCCACTATGATTCGATGATCGGCAAGCTGATCTGCTACGGCGAGAATCGTGACATTGCCATCGCCCGCATGCGCCATGCGCTGGACGAGCTGGTAGTGGAAGGGATCAAGACCAACGTACCGCTGCAAAAAGAGATCATGAAAGACGAAAACTTCCAGCACGGGGGCACCAATATCCACTACCTGCACAAGAAGTTAGGTCTGTAAGGATCGCTGATAGAGACCCGATGACATTGCACGGTGGCAGTACCAACGCCCACTATCTGCACAAGAAGTTGGGTCTGTAAGGATCTCTGATAGAGACCGGACTTCCGGTGGAAGTCTGCTCCGCAAGGAGCCTCTGCTGAAAAAGGGCCATGGCGACATGGCCCTTTTTTGTTATCCTTGCGCCCCTCAAAATTGTCGGAGGCCAAGGTGAACCGTTTTGCTCTCGCCCGCCGGGAAGCAGCTTTCTGCCTGCTGCTGACCCTACTCTATTTTCTTGCCTGGTATGGCACGGCTTATCTGATCCCGGAAGAGATCGAATGCTGGGACATTCCCCTTTGGTTCCTGCTCAGTTGCGTGGCGATGCCACTGCTGTTCATCGCACTATGTGCCCTGATGGTGGATCGACTGTTTGTGGAGATCCCCCTCGATACCCCAGCCCCTTCCGGCAAGGAGTCATCCCATGAATCTTGAGCTGATGCTTCCGCTCTTCATCTATCTGGTGCTGGTGCTGGGGGTGGGTTTCTGGGCCAGCCGTCATAGAGCTGAAGGCAACTTCGTCCAGGAGTACTTCATCGGCAACCGCAGCATGGGCGGGCTGGTGCTGGCGATGACCCTGGTGGCCACCTACACCTCGGCCTCCTCTTTCATCGGCGGGCCGGGCGCGGCCTACAAGATCGGTCTGGGCTGGGTGTTGCTGGCGATGATCCAGCTGCCCACCGTCTGGCTCACTCTGGGGGTGCTTGGCAAGAAGTTCGCCATCATCGCCCGCCGGGTCAATGCGGTGACCATCAACGACATGCTGTGGGCCCGCTACCAGAGCAAGGCGGTGGTGATCCTCGGCTCCGTTACTATCATCCTCGCCTTTATCGCGACCATGGTGGTGCAATTCATCGGCGGCGCCCGCCTGCTGGAGACCGCCACCGGCCTCTCCTACCAGCAGGGGCTGATGCTGTTTGCCAGCTGCGTGCTGCTCTACACCATCATCGGCGGTTTTCGCGCCGTGGTGATGACCGATGCCCTTCAAGGGATCATCATGCTGATCGGCACCGGCGCCCTGCTGGCGGGGATTCTGGTCGCCGGTGACGGCTTGCCAAACCTCATCCACCAGCTCAGGGAGATCGACCCCAAGCTGGTGAGCCCGCAAGGGGCCGGCGACATGCTGACCCAGCCCTTTATGCTGAGCTTCTGGATCCTGGTCTGTGTCGGGGTGGTGGGGCTGCCCCACTCGGCGCTGCGCTGCTTTGGTTATCGCGACAGCAAGGCGCTCCATCGTGGCATTCTGATCGGCACCGTGGTCAGCGCCCTGCTGATGTTTGGCATGCATCTGGCGGGCGCTCTGGGTCGCGCCATCCTGCCGGGCATGGACAGCCCGGACAAGATCATGCCCTCCCTGATGATGGAAGTGCTGCCCCCCTGGCTGGCCGGGGTCTTTCTGGCGGCGCCGATGGCGGCCATCATGTCCACCATCGACTCCCAGCTGATCCAGGCTTCCGCCACTCTAGTGAAAGATCTCTACCTCAACTATCTGAGTCCAAAGCAGGAGAAGCTGGAGGTGCGCATCCCCCGCCTCTCCCTGCTCTGCACCCTGATCCTCGGCACTCTGGTGCTGCTGGCGGCGTTGCAGCCCCCCGAGATGATCATCTGGCTCAACCTGCTCGCCTTTGGCGGCCTGCAGGCGGTGTTCCTCTGGCCGCTGGTGCTCGGTCTCTACTGGTCACGGGCCAACGGCCCGGGCGCACTGGCCAGCATGGTCAGCGGCATCGTCTGCTATGGGGTACTGAGTCAGTGGGGGATCAAGCTGGCTGGCCTGCATGCCATCGTGCCAAGCCTCACGCTGGCGCTGATGGTCTTTATCACGGTGAGCCTTTTAACGGCACCGCCCTCGCGGGAAGTGCGCGAGCTTTTCGGGCAGAAATAATAAAAATATAAATTAGGGGTTCCAAAAATATCCCCAAATAGGTGTTTTCCGGTTAAACTGTGCGCCAAGTCACAGAACGCAGCCGCTGTATGCCCGTTAAAGCCACTCGACAAGTCGTTACTCAAGCCCTGCAGCGGCTCGGTTATGCCCTGCTGCTGCCCGTCTCCATCCTGCCGATGGCGGCGTTGATCTACCGGCTTGGGCAACCCGACGTGCTCGATTTGGCGGTGCTCTCCCTCACCGGTCAGGCGATCTTCAGCCAGATGCCGCTCATCTATGCGGTGGCGATCGCCTTTGGCCTGAGTCGGCAGGAGCTGGGCGGACAGACGCTGGCGGGTGCGGTCAACTTCCTGCTGCTCAGTACCGCTTTCAATACGCTAGCCCCCAACCTGCACGCCGACATGATCTGCGGCCTGCTGGCAGGGCTCACCACTGCCATCATCTACCCTTGGGTTCACCAGCAAACCCTGCCCCGCTGGCTGCTGATCGCTAGGGGGGAGTTTCCCAGCCTGCTGGTGTCTGCCTTGGCCTGCCTGCTGATCGCCATTCCCCTCTCGCTGCTGTGGCCGCCACTGGAGCGCGGGCTGACCCTGCTCACCTCCGAGCTGCTTACCACGCCGTTTGGCGCCTTCTGCTACGGCACCCTCAACCGGCTGCTGATCCCGCTCGGCCTGCATCAGGTATTGGGCAGCGTCATCGGCCTTGGCGAGAGCAACCTGCAGGCGCTGGCCACCGCACAGCCACTTCATGAAGGGTATGTGGCCGGTCTCTACCCCATCATCATGTTCGGCCTGCCGGGCGCCTGTTTTGCCATCTGGCTGCACCGCCAGCGGATGCAGCGGCTGCCGCAGGGCGGGCTGCTGCTCACCCTGGCGCTCACCTCGGCACTGGTGGGTATCACCGAGCCCATCGAGTTTCTGTTCGCCTTTACCGCCCCCTGGCTGTTTCTCGCCCACGCCCTGATGACGGGGCTCTCGCTCGCCGTTTGCAGTGCGCTCGGCATCAAGGTGGGCAGTTACTTCTCCGCCGGTCTGCTGGATCTGGTGCTGAGCTATCAGGCAGGGGAGCACAGCTTCTGGCTCATTCCGGTCGGTATCCTGTTCTTCGTCGCTTATAGCCTGCTCTTCTATCAACTACTGGAGCGTGCCCCCCTCAGCATGCCGAGCAAGCCCATCGCGGTGGAGCATCCGCGCCTTGCCAGCGTTGCCCCCTCCGACCCGCAGATGCTGGCGATCCAGTACCTCAAGGTGCTGGGCGGGATGGACAATCTGGTGGCGATGAGTGTCTGTATCACCCGCCTCAGCCTGCGGGTGCGCGATATTTCACTGGTGGATGAATCTCGCCTGCTGGGCCTGGGCTGCCTCTCCTGGATCCAGCTCAACGACCACCAGCTGGTGCTGGTGCTGGGCCCCAGCGCCAGCCTGATTGAAGGGCAGATCCGCATGCTGGCGGAGCGCCAGTCGGTCCCCCTCGGCCTCAAACCCAATCAGGAGTCGGCCAGCCAGAGCAGCTGGTAACTCAGGCGAACGGCAACCGCTCGGCCACGAAATCCATCAGGGTGCGCAGGGCGGGAGCCAGATGCTCCCGACTCGGATAGATAAGGTAAAACGGGTTGGCCGGAATCGGCTGATCCGGCAACACCTTCTGCAACCGCCCCGCCGCCAAATCCCCTTCACAGACATGGTGGGGCAACAGGGCAATCCCCCCGTCATGAAGCGCCATCTCCCGCAGCGCCAGCAAGCTGTTGCTGACACAGGCCCCCTGCGGCCGCCAGCCACCCTCCTGCAATGGCCACACCGGCATGGCCGAGTGCACCAGACAGGCATAACGGCCCAGCTCGCTCAACTGTTGCGGCATGCCGTGGGCCGCCAGATAGGCGGGAGCCGCCACCAGATGGCGCGCCACCTGACCGATACGCCGACAGATGAGGCTGGAGTCTTTCAGCGGTGCCGCCCGCAGCGCCAAATCATAACCTTCCCCCACCAGATCGAGCTGTTCGTCACTCAGGGTCAGTTCCAGCACCACCTCGGGATAGAGGGCGCGAAACTCGGCGAGGATCCGGCCAAGCAATAGAGTACCGGTCGCCTCGGGGGCAGTGATCCGCACCCGCCCCGCCGGGGCCGAGCGCAGCCGTGCCATCGCCAGATTGGCGCTGCGGGCCAGTGCCAGCAGCCCCTGACAGTGCTCCACATAGAGCTCCCCCTGCGGGGTCAAGCTCAACCTGCGGGTGGTGCGCTGCAACAGCCGCACCCCGAGCTGGGATTCGAGCCGTGAGATCTTCTGGCTCACCGATGACTTGGGCATACCAAGCAGCTCGGCGGCCCGGGTAAAGCTCCCCTGCTCCACCACGGTGGCAAACAGTCCCATCAACTCCAGATCGACATTGTTCATATATTCAAACAGTCTTTACCGATTACCCATCTTAATCTTGATAATCAACCAGACTAGAGTGAGTGGCAATCCCGAACACCGCGATTTGAAAGGAAAAACCATGAAAGCCATTGCCCTGACTCACTATCTGCCAAGCGACCACCCCGACTGCTTTATCGCCGCCAACCTGCCCGATCCGGTTCCAGGCCCGCGGGATCTGCTGGTGCGGGTCACCGCCACCTCCGTCAATCCGGTAGATACCAAGGTGCGCTCCCCCAAGGCCAAAATTGAAAGCTCGCCCCGGGTACTGGGTTGGGATGCGGTGGGGGAAGTGATCGCCACCGGCAGTGAAGTTACTCTGTTCAAGGCGGGCGACCGAGTCTGGTATGCCGGTGATATCAGCCGCCCGGGCAGCAACAGCGCCCTGCAACTGGTGGATGAGCGCATAGCCGCGATCGCCCCCACCACCTTGAGCGATGTGGAGGCCGCCGCCCTGCCGCTCACCGCCATCACCGCCTGGGAGACCCTGTTCGAGCGCTTTGCCCTCACCCGCGAGAGCCGTGGCAAACTGCTGATCATCGGCGGCGCCGGTGGCGTGGGCTCCATCGCCATCCAGCTGGCCCGCCAACTCACAGGCATGGAGGTAATTGCTACCGCCTCCCGCCCCGAGAGCCGCGAGTGGTGCCTCGAAATGGGCGCCCATCAGGTTGTGAACCACCACAAGTTGCAGGAGGAGCTGACCGCCCTTGGCATCACTCAGGTCGATGCTATCTTCTGCACCAACGCCACCGCCGAACACTGGGCCACCATGGCGGGGTTGATCCGCCCGTTTGGCCATATCTGCACCATCGCCGAATCGAGCGAGCCGTGGGATCTCTCCCTGCTCAAGAGCAAGAGCGTCACCTTCAGCCAGGAGTTCATGTTCACCCGCTCCCTGTTCCAGACGCCGGACATGATCGAACAGCACCACCTGCTCGGCCGGGTGGCGGCACTGGTCGATGAAGGAGTACTGCAGACCACCCTGACCAGAACCATCCCCTCGCTGACCCCGATCACGCTGGCTCAGGCCCATGCCGAGGTGGAAGCAGGCCGCATGGTAGGCAAGCTGGTGATCGACATGAGCGGCTTTGCCAACTAAGCCCTCCAACGCACCATGATGGGATAAGTTCACCAAGGAGATGCCCCAAACGGGCACAACCAGCGGCACTCATGACAGCCAGTAGCAGGCCAACGTCCAACAATCAGCCAAAAAAGAGGCCATTTCGCGAGAAATGGCCTGAATACCTGAACATTGGGGTAACAATCACACACATATCCTTATGCAGGACATATTAGTCTTTGCATCTGGCGTGCCAACAGCAGCATGAATGCGCCAAAACGGCGTCAGTACATCCTTGAGCAAGGTGCCGACCTTGCTCTTTTTTTGTCTGGCAGACTGTTTACCAGGCAAAGGAGTGCAGATAAAAAAATGCCACCCGAGGGTGGCAGTGAAAGATGACGGAACTTGAGCAAAGCGTTCAGCGAAAACCGGTCGTCTTCGCCTGCATAGAGCAATACAGGAACCGTGCCAATCCGGCAAAAGCCCCCGTATCCCTCCACGTCATGGGCAAACCACGACAGCACTGCCCCATGATGGTAGAATCTCGCGGTTTCACATTTATGAAGAGTCGACGCCATGCCCTGGATACAAATTCGAATCAACGCCACTGCCAAGACCGCAGACAAGGTGAGCAACATGCTGCTGGGGCGTGGTGCCCAGGCGGTGACCTTTATGGATGCCAAGGATGTGCCCGTCTATGAACCCATGCCGGGCGAAACCCCGCTGTGGGGCGAGACCGAAGTGATGGGGCTGTTTGACGCCGAAACCGATCCGGCCCCCACCATCGCCTTCTTCCAGCAGATCTTCGGTGAAGACGTGGGCTACAAGGTGGAGCAGCTGGAGGACAAGGACTGGGTGCGCGAGTGGATGGATCACTTCCACCCCATGCAGTTCGGCGAGCGGCTCTGGATCTGCCCGAGCTGGCGCGACGTGCCAAACCCCGATGCGGTCAACGTCATGCTGGATCCGGGTCTGGCCTTCGGTACCGGTACCCACCCCACCACCGCGCTTTGCCTGCAGTGGCTGGACGGGCTGGATCTGGCCGGTAAAACCGTGGTCGACTTTGGCTGCGGCTCCGGCATCCTCGGCATCGCCGCCCTGAAACTGGGTGCCGCCCGCGTCATCGGCATCGACATCGACCCGCAGGCGATTCAGGCCAGCCGCGACAACGCTGCACGCAACGGCGTCGCCGACCAGATTGAACTCTATCTGCCGGCCGACCAGCCACAAGACGTCGAAGCGGACGTGGTAGTCGCCAACATTCTGGCCGGCCCGCTGCGCGAACTGGCGCCGCTGATCGCCGGCCACGGCAAAGCGGGCAGCCTGATGGCCCTCTCCGGCGTGCTGGAAAGTCAGGCTCCGGAGCTGGAAACCATCTACGGCCAGTGGTTCGAGATGGACCCGACCGCCGTCAAGGAGGAGTGGTGCCGCCTCTCCGGCCGCAAACACTGCTAAACATAGCTCCCGCTCTCAAGGCGGCAAGTCAACACCTTTATTAAACAAGAGCACCCGCGGGTGCTCTTGTTGTTTCTCCCTTTTCTCACTCTGGGGGAAGGTTCACGCTTCTCTGGCCAATGAGGGATTAACATCGTTCCTCCACATCATTGAGGCCCTGCCATGACCGAATACCAGAAGATGATTAGCAGCCAACCGTACAACTGCATGGCACCCGAGCTGGCCCAGTTGCGCCGGGAGGCGGCACGGCGCTATCGCCGTTTCAATCAGACGGAAGATGAGGCTGAGCAGCGGGCACTACTGGCGGAGCTGATTGGCGAACTGGCAGAGAATGCCTTTATCTGCCCGCCCCTCTACTGCACCTATGGCCGCCACATCCACCTGGGCAAGGACTCCTACATCAATATGGGGGCTACCCTGCTGGACAATGCCCCCATTCGCATCGGCGCCCATGTGATGATTGGGCCAAACGTGCAGATCTATACCGCAGCCCATGCGCTGGAGGCCGACGAACGGATTCAGGGAACAGAGACGGCGCTGCCGGTCACCATTGAAGACAAGGTCTGGATTGGGGGCGGCGCCATCTTGCTGCCCGGTGTAACCATAGGGCGAGAGGCGATCGTCGGCGCGGGTGCCGTAGTCACCAAAGATGTACCGGCCGGAGCTCGGGTAGTCGGCAGCCCGGCCCGGATCCTGCCAGCCAAAAACAGGGCATAAGGCTGCCAACCGGGTTGTATGCCGATATCGCCATCAGCTCACAACAGCCCCGACACCCCATAAAAAATAAAGCCCAATGTCACGAAGACGTTGGGCTGTTTAAAAAGGTGCTACGGAATTGCGACTCTCATCGCAGAAAAATTAGAAGGAGTGCCCTTCTAAACTGGCAGGGAGATATTAGCGAACACGCAAACGTTTTACATAGTGAAATACAACAGGATTGCGAGTTACATCGCACTATTTAAATAATTACCTGCTATGGCGTGCGAAGCCTCTTTGAGCCATTTATTTTCTCCAATTTCTCTGGTTACTATTCACGGTTAAACAGAAAAGCCCCGATTTCTCGAGGCTTTGCTTCTCTCAACCGCAACGTGGCCGAAAAGTCAGAAACGGCGGACAAACTCATCGAGCGGCAGCTCACGCAGTTTGCGTGCTTCCAGCATGGGAGTACCTAGATAGAGGAAACCCACCAGCTGATCCTCTGCCGCCAGTCCCAATCCCTTGTTGATCTGCTCGTCGAAGATAAACCAGCCGGAGCGCCAGATACCGTTGAAGCCCTGCGCCTGCGCCGCCATCTGCATCGCCATCAGGGCACACCCGGCAGAGAGCTCCTGCTCCAGTTTCGGCACCTTGGGGTGCTTCTGATAACGGGTTGCCACGGCGATGACCAAGGGCGCCCGCAGCGGCGCTTCGCTGCACTTCTTGATGCTCTCTTCATCTTCGCCACGGACACGGGCCGCCTCGGCCAGCAGCTTGCCCAGCCGCTCGCGCCCCTCCCCTTCAAACAGAATGAACTGCCAGGGGGTCAGGGTGCCGTGATCCGGCGCGCGCAGACCCGCCTTGAGGATATTGTCGAGTACCTCACCGCTCGGGGCGGGATCGGCGAGACGGCCACAGGAGTGGCGGTTGAGCAACAGGGTGAGGGCATCCATGGGCAATTCCTTCTCTGGGGCAATGATGGCGCTACCTTAGCACAGCACCGAATGAAGAAAACCCCTGAGGCTCAGGGGTTTATCGCACTAAAAAGGACAAGAGGGCACAGTTGGCTAGATGACCGCAGCCAGCTCGGCCCCTTGCCGGATGGCGCGCTTGGCGTCCAGCTCGGCAGCCACGTCAGCTCCGCCGATGATATGCACCGGCTTGCCTGCTGCCTGCAAACCCGCCTGAAGCTCCTTGAGGGGCTCCTGCCCGGCGCAGACGATCACCTGATCCACCGGCAGACACTGCTTGGTCTCGCCCACCTGAATGTGCAAGCCCTCGTCATCGATCCCCAGATATTGCACCCCGGAGAGCATCTGCACCTTGCGGTTCTTAAGTACGGTACGGTGGATCCAGCCAGTGGTCTTGCCAAGTCCATCACCCACCTTGCTCTCCTTGCGCTGGAGCAGCCAGATCTGGCGCTCGGGGGCGTCGATTTCAGGAGCCGTGAGGCCACCGCGCTCGCCAAGCTGTTTGTCGATGCCCCACTCCTTGAGCCAGTGATCACGGTGCCCATCGGCATCCATCTCCACCTTCTTCTCGACCCTTTTCTCCACAAGGAATTCGGCCACATCGAAGCCGATGCCGCCAGCGCCGATCACCGCCACCTTCTGGCCGACCGGTTTGTGATCCCGCAATACATCGAGATAACTCATCACCTTGGGATGCTCGATCCCCGGGATATTGGGGGTACGCGGACGGATACCGGTGGCGAGGATCACCTCGTCAAAACCGCCGCTGAGCAGGCTCTCGGCACTCTGGCGCTGGCCCAGATAGAGCTCGACGCCGCACTTCTCCAGCCGTTTGGCGAAATAGCGCAGAGTCTCGTGAAACTCCTCCTTGCCCGGGATCTGCTTGGCGAAGTTGAACTGGCCGCCGATTTCGCTGGCCTGATCGAACAGGCTCACCTGATGACCGCGCTCGGCAGCGTAGCAGGCAAACGCCAGCCCGGCCGGGCCAGCTCCCACCACCGCCAGCTTTTTGGGCTGGGGCACGCGGCCAAAGGTCAGCTCGGTCTCGAAACAGGCACGGGGATTGACCAGACAGGAGGCGCGCTTCTGCTTGAAGACATGGTCGAGGCAAGCCTGGTTGCAGGCGATGCAGGTGTTGATCTCGTCCGCCCGGTTCTCGGCCGCCTTGATGACAAATTCGGGATCAGCTAGGAAGGGGCGCGCCATGGAGACCATATCCGCCTCGCCACCCGCCAGAATCCGCTCGGCCACCTCTGGGGTGTTAATCCGGTTGGTAGTGATAAGCGGCACCTTGAGATGCTTTTTCAGCTCGGCTGTCACCCAGCTGAAGGCGCCGCGCGGCACGCTGGTGGCGATGGTGGGAATACGCGCTTCGTGCCAACCGATACCGGTGTTGATGAGGGTCACCCCCACCGCTTCCAGC
Source organism: Aeromonas sp. 600774 (assembly GCF_049175075.1). Classification (NCBI taxonomy): domain Bacteria; kingdom Pseudomonadati; phylum Pseudomonadota; class Gammaproteobacteria; order Aeromonadales; family Aeromonadaceae; genus Aeromonas; species Aeromonas sp. 600774. The sequence continues at coordinate 14,053 of NZ_JAAKUJ010000006.1, read as the reverse complement.
GCTTTGCCAAGGGCAATCACCTCTTCCAGGGTCGAGCCCTGCTCCACCAGATCCAGCATGGAGAGGCGGAAGATAATGATGAAGTCGGTGCCGACCCGCTCGCGAATGGCGCGGACAATCTCCACCGGAAAGCGCATCCGGTTTTCGCTGCTGCCGCCCCAGCCATCGGTGCGTTTGTTGGTACGCTCGCAGATGAACTGGTTGATGAGATAGCCTTCCGAGCCCATCACCTCGACGCCGTCATAACCGGCCGCCTTGGCCAACGCGGCTGTAGCCGCGAAGTCGCGAATGGTACCGCGGATCTGTCGCTCGCTCATGGCGCGTGGCTTGAACGGGGAGATGGGGGCTTTGAGGGCGCTCGGTGCCAGACTGAACGGATGATAGGCGTAACGACCGGCATGGAGGATCTGCAGCGCTATCTTGCCCCCCTCCTGATGCACGGCGCTGGTCACCTTCTTGTGCTTGCTCACCTGCCAGGGGAAGCTCAGCTGGGAACCGTGAGGCACCAACCGACCGCGCAGATTGGGGGCAATGCCGCCGGTGACGATAAGGCCTACTCCACCACGGGCGCGCTCGGCATAAAAGGCAGCCAGCTTGTCAAAACCGCCCTTCTCCTCTTCGAGGCCGGTATGCATGGAGCCCATCAACACACGGTTGCGCAGCTGGGTAAAACCGAGGTCAAGGGGCGTCAGCAGATGGGGATAGCGACTCATGATGCCTTCCTCTTTAAGGCCAGGGTGCATGGAACAACGCTCAACACCCGGTTGCGCAGCTGGGTAAAGCCAAGGTCGAGCGGGGTCAGCAGGGTCGGATAGCGGCTCACGATGCCTCCAGTTAATTTTTTGTTATCAAACTGAGGCTAGAGTAAAGAATCGAAAATTCTTTTTCAAACAAATGTTTGGACAATTTTTCAGCGAACAGCCGTGCCCTGAACGAAGATAGGCGGGATCCGCCAGTCGGAAATGGCAATTTCGCCCGCAACTGGTTAATAATGGCTCTTCTCTACCCATTAACAGGGCGATAACGCGACTATGTCTATTTTCAAAGGTCTGGGTTGGTTGTTCCGCAGCCTGTGGCGCCTGCTCAATTTCACCCGGCTGATGCTGGTCAATCTGCTGTTTCTCATCGTAGTGCTGGTCATCGTCTTCAGCGTCAGCCAGAAAGAGGCTCCCAAGGCGCCCATCGAAGGGGCGCTGACCCTCAATCTCAACGGCGTGCTGGTGGAGCAACGCTCCCAGACAGATCCCACCGTACAACTGCTGCGCCAGATGGACAGCAGCGACGAGCAGCCGAGCGAGATCGTTCTTTCCGACCTGCTGTGGGCCATCAAGAGTGCCAAGGATGACGAGCGCATCAAGGCGCTGGTGATCAAGCCACAAGGGCTGCAGGGAGCCAACTTCACCAAACTGCAGGAGGTGGCGAGTGCCATCGACTCCTTCCGGGAGAGCGGCAAACCGGTGATCGCCATGGCCGACTTCTACACTCAAGGCCAGTACCTGCTGGCGGCCCACGCCGATCACGTGCTGCTCAACCAGAGTGGAGCCGTGGTAATAGAGGGGCTTGGGGTCTACCAGACCTACTTCAAGTCGGCGCTGGAGAAGCTCAACATCACCCCGCATGTATTCAAGGTCGGCACCTACAAATCCTTCGTCGAGCCCTATACCCGTGACGAGATGTCCCCCGAGAGCAAAGAGGCGAACCAGCGCTGGCTGGATCAGCTGTGGCAATCCTATGTGACTGACGTAGCCGAGCAGCGGGAGATCGAACCCGATGCGGTCGCGCCGGGCAAGGAGCGCTTCCTCGAGCTGCTGCGCAAGGCCGGTGGCAATGCCGCCAACTACGCCCTCGACAACGGTCTGGTGGATCAGCTGGCCACCCGCGACGAGATGACCCAGGCGGTCATTAAAGAGGTGGGTGAAGCGGACGACCACGGCTGGAAAGGGGTCGGCCTGAAAGAGTATCTGGCTGCCATTCCGGAACAATATCCCCAGAGCGGCAAGGATGAGGTGGGTCTGGTGGTCGCCAGCGGCGCCATCATGGATGGCGTCCAGCCTGCCGGAACCATCGGTGGCGACAGCCTCTCCGACCTGCTGGCCGATGCCCGCCGCGATGACAAGGTCAAAGCCGTGGTCCTGCGGGTCGACAGTCCGGGCGGCAGCGCCTTCGCCGCCGAGCAGATCCGCGCCGAGCTGCTGGCCCTGAAACAGGCAGGCAAACCGGTAGTGGTCTCCATGGGCAGCTATGCCGCCTCCGGTGGCTACTGGATCTCCGCCGATGCGGACAAGATCTTCGCCTCCCCGACCACCCTCACCGGCTCCATCGGGGTATTCGGCATGTTCGCCACCATCGACAAGGCGTTGGCCCAGTTCGGCGTGCATACCGACGGGGTTGGCACCACAGATTACGTCGGCGTCGGCCCGACCCGCGCCCTGCCGGATCACGTCGGTCAGGCAATCCAGCTGAGCGTGGAAGATACCTATCAGCGCTTCATCGGTCTGGTCAGCAAGGGTCGTGGTCTGAGCCCGGAAGAGGCCGAGAAAGCGGCCGAAGGTCGTGTCTGGACTGGTGAGGATGCCAAGGCCCTGGGTCTGGTGGACGAGTTCGGCAATCTGGATGACGCCATCAAGGCCGCCGCCGAACTGGCCAACCTCAAGGAGTGGCAGGTGACCCCCATCGAGCAGGAGGAGTCCACCAAGGACAAGTTCCTGCGCCAGCTGTTTGACAGCAGTGCCCAAGTGCTGGCCCCCCAGTTGCAAAGCTGGCTGCCGGCTGGATTTGGCAAAGCATTGGTGGAAGTGAACCGCAGTCTCGACCCGCTCACCCGCTTCAACGATCCGCAAGGCACCTACGCCTTCTGCCCGGTCTGCGTGCAGTAAGCAAGCGGTGACTCCCCCATAAAAAAACGGCGACCATCTGGTCGCCGTTTTCTTTATTCAGCCAGTGCGCGCGGCACTGCCAATTTGCCCAATCAGGGATTGAGGCGGGTCGGCATACCGGTACGCTGTTCCAGCACCTGCTTGACCACGTAGGAGTCAGACTCGGCGTGAGCAATGAAGCGGGTGATGGCCGGTGTCATCGGGAGCGGCACGGAGGCGGTGGAGTTGAACTCCTCCTCGGTGCGTGACAGCGGCTCGTGCACTTCCATGTAGCGACCACCATCCGGCTCGACTGTCGTCTTGACCGGCTGGTTGACGAACTGGACGCGGGTACCGACCGGCACGTTGTCGAACAGATACTTGATGTCGTCGGCACGCAGACGTACGCAGCCGCTGCTCACCCGCAGACCAATGCCAAAGGTGGCGTTGGTGCCGTGGATGGCATAGAGGTTGCCAATGTAGAGGGCGTGCAGACCCATGGGGTTGTCCGGACCCGCTGGCCATACTGCCGGCAGGGTCTTGCCCTGGGCGGCATAGCGGCGACGGATGTTCTCGGTCGGGGTCCAGGTCGGGTTGGCGCGCTTGCGCTCTACCTTGGTGATCCAGTTCTCCGGGGTGTTTACCCCCAGCTGACCGATGCCGATGGGCAGTACTTCCACCACGTTCTTCCCTTTCGGGTAGTAGTAGAGGCGCATCTCGGCAACGTTGATGACGATCCCTTCGCGGGGCGCGTTGGGCAGGATCAGCTGGTGGGGGATGATCAGGGTGCTACCCGCCTTCGGCAGATAGGGATCAACGCCCGGGTTGGCTTCCATGATATTGGTCAAACCCAACTGAAACTCGGAGGCAATCTGCTCCAGCGGACGATTGTCCGCAGGCACCACATATTCCAGATTCTCACCGATCAGACGGCTGTTGGCAGCAGGCAGACGGTACTCGACGGCGGCAGCCTGCTGGCTGATCAGCGCAAGTGTGCATAAAAGGGCCGAAGCGGCAGTGCGAAGGGGGTTCATAAAATTCCTGTGTGGTTTCCTGTACCAAATGGGCCGGAGGCCATCTTATCTTCGGTCTGCCGGTGGCGGGTCAACCTGCACCACGGCGCCAAATAACCGAGCGCGCATTCTTTCCCGAGTCGGCCAAAATTTCAACTTCCATATGTTGCTTTTCTTGTTAAAAGTAGCCGTTTTCGATGTGACGCTTATCAACAGGGCAAAAGCCACACTGGCAAGTCGCAGCTGAGTGAAAGATGAATGGCACGGCCCGCCGGGCAGCGAGCCACTCCAGCCCCAGTCAACCACAGCGCAGCGCCACCTTGCTTCACGGTTGCAGCAGTGGTTAAAACGTTTGTCGCATCCGGGGAGATAGACCAATGTCGACGGAGGCTCTTTATTGGGATGAAGAGGGATAAAACCGTGCGTCGGCCACCCGCCGGTGCTGGCTGCCACCATAAAAAAACCGCTCCGAAGAGCGGTTAATGGAGCCACCAGGCAACCATAAAAGGGACTACAGGTAGTTGTCATTGGAATTACTGGACGGCTGCCTCTCCGGTGCCACTCTGCTCTTTGAGGAAGCTGATCCACGGAGATGCCCGACCGCTGACGTTGCCATTCTGAGCCGCCTGGGTGAAGGCGTTGAGGGCCTCCTTCGGCTTTTGTTGCTCAAAATAGGCGACACCGGTCAGGAACTTGAGATCCGCCCGCTGTTCACCATTGGCATTGGCTGCCGGTTTGGCGGCCAGCGCCACCAGATCCTGATAGCGTTTGCTCTGGATCATCATGCGCGCCATTTTCAGCTGCAATTCGGCGCTCGGGGCCAGCTGGTAGGACTTGGCCAGGGTGTCGATGGCCGGATCCAGCTCCTTGGCCTGATGCCAGTAGTTGGCCAGGGTCTTGTAGTTGCTGGCGCTCTGCTCAATCACCCCGTCCTTCATCCCCTTCTCCATCACCCGGGCGGCGCGATGGGGAATACCGGTGAAGGCGAGGTAGTTGGCGAGGCGCTGCAGCTCGGCGGCCTCGGTCAACATGCCGAGGTTATAGGCAGACTCCAGCGCAGCCAGCGCCTTGGTATCGTTGCCTGCCTGCATATGCATGGCCGACAGCTGGGTCCAGTACTTCTTCTTCTCCGGGAACATGTTGACCAGAGAGGTCAGCACCTCGGTCGCCGGTTTGTACTGTTTCAGCTCGTAGTGAGCCCCCATCTTCAGCAGATACCAGGACTCCGGCGCTTTACCTGCCGACAGCTTGATCGCCTGATCCACCGCCGGGATCGCGTCACGGTACTGCTTGAGCTGCACGTGGGCGTTGGCTAGCGTGATATAGGCATGGGAGTTGGGCTTGTCATCTTTGCCCTGGTTGGCAAACCACTCCTTCATGGTCTTGATCGAGCCCTGATAATTACCCTCAGCCATATAGAGCTGGGCCAGGTTGTAGCGCACCTGCTGGGCCACCGGTGGCGGCAGGCCGCCTGTCGCGATGGCATCGGCAAAGTACTTGGTCGCCTGACCGTATTTCTCCTGCTGGGCGGCTACGAAACCGAGAGTCTGCAATATGACCCCCTTGTCGTAGACCCGATCACCCACGCTGGAGAGTGCCTCCTGCAATCTGGCATTCGCCAGACCGTATTGCTTGTCAGTGATCAGCTCCTGCGCCTTGTTGACCGCCCGATAGGCCCGATCCGACAGGGCCGGCTGCTCGGCGGCCCAACTGGCGGTGCTGAGCAGCACCGCCATGGCGACCGGGGCGAGGATCATCTTGTGTAACTTGTTCATCGCCACCTTCCTTAGTTGACCGCAAACTCGATCTCTTGCTGCATACGGCTCGCCTGCGGCTTGCCATCCACCATGGCCGGTTTGAACGTCCACTTGGCGATGGTTTTGCGCGCCTCTTTGCCGAGGTCATAACTGCGCGGCTCTTCCTTGACGATCCGCACGTTGCTGACGGTACCGCGCTCGGTGACGGTGAACTCCACCAGCACCTTGCCAGAGGCCAGCCCCGCCAGTGCCGCCTTGCGGGGCATCATGGGCTCGAAGGTTGCCAGCGGAATGGCGCCGTTGTTGCCACCGACGCCGCCACCACCGCCGCCGGTGCTGTAGGCACCCAGCGCGTTGCCACCACCGATATTGACCGGGATGTCGAGCTTGGGCATGTCCATCGGCGCGCTCTCCATCTTCGGCCGATCCGTGCTAGCCACCTCCATCTCGGGAGGCGGCGGCGGACGCTTGGGCGGCGGCGGTTTGGGCAGCTCCCGCTGTTTCTCTTGCAGGGTCTCCTGGGGCTTGAGGCGGATGAAATCGGTCATGGTGACGTCATCCTTCTCCACCAGCTCCCGGTGATCCGGTGTGATCAGCTTGTTCATTCCCAGAAACAGAAAGAACACCACCACACAGGAGACCGCCAACGATATCAGGTATCTCATAGGTCTCTCTCCGGCATCAGCTGCTCTTGTCTGCCGCGATGGAGATGTTCTGGACACCGGCCATGCGGATCTGATCCATGACCTGCACCACCAGACCGGAACGGGATTCGTTATCGGCCTGGATCACCACGGCGCTCTCCGGGTTCTCGGCCCGCAGCCGCTCGATGTTGGCGCGCACCGCCCCCACCTCGACCACCCGCTTGTCGACCCAGACCTGACCGTTTTCGCGCACCGCGACCATGATATTGCCCTTCTTCACCGTCTCGGCCGTGCTGGCACTGGGACGGTTGATCTCGACACCGGACTCCTTGACGAAGGAGGTGGTGACGATGAAGAAGATCAGCATGATGAACACTATGTCCAGCATGGGGGTCAAATCGATAGCCGCCTCGTCAGCACCGCTGTCGCTGTAACGTTTTCTCATAGCAGAAACTCCTTGCTTGTTCTGTGCCCCCGGCAGGCCATGCCTCGCCGGGGGTATGCATCCTGCATCAACCGTGTTTCAGGTTGTCTTCCAGCTTTTGCACCGCCAGTTTGGCCTTGTGATCGAGCTGGTTGACAAAAAACAGGCCGGAAAGGGCGGCGATCATGCCCGCCATGGTCGGTACCGTTGCTTTGGAGATCCCCGATGCCATCGCCCGCGGCGAACCGGTGCCAGTGATGGCCAGGGTGTCAAACACCTGCACCATCCCGACCACGGTACCGAGCAATCCCATCAACGGGCAGAGAGCGATCAGTACCTTGATGACCGGCATCCCCTTGTCCACCGCCATGGCAACCCGAGAGACCAGCTCGCGCCGGATCTGCTTGGCAGACCAGGAGAGATGATCGGTGCGGGCCAGCCAGGTCGCCTTGGTCTGCTTCACCTGCTTGGGGTAGACCGCCATGAAATAGAACCAGCGCTCCAGCAACAGGGCCCACATCATCAGGGTCAGGAAGAACAGGGCGACCAGTACATCGCCCCCCAATCCCAAAAACCGGCGGACCGACTCGACTTCTTCAATCAACCAGAACCACATGGGTGACTCCTTACGCTGCGGCTTTGGAGGCGTGCAGACGTTCCTGATAACGGGCAACGAAACCGGCGCTCTGCTCTTCCAGCACCTGGATCAGACGACGGCTCTGGGTCTGCACAATGGTGTAGAGGAACAGCATGGGCACCGCGACGACCAGACCCTGCATGGTGGTCACCAGCGCCTCGGAGATACCGCCCGCCATCAGCTTGGGATCGCCGGTACCGAACAGGGTGATGGCCTGGAAGGTGGCAATCATCCCCACTACGGTACCGAGCAGGCCCAGCAGCGGCGCGACGGAGGCGATCAGCTTGATGAGGCTGATGCCCTTCTCGAACTTGGGCACGTTGCGCAGGATGATCTCGTCGAGCTTGGACTCCAGATCCTCGATATTGTCACCGCGATGGTTCTGGTAAGCCCCCAGCATGTCACCAATGGGGTTGCCCTTGATGATCTGATCGGATTTCAGCTGCTTGCGCATGGACGAGCCGATCAGCGACAGGCGGATACCGCAGAAGATGGCCAGCAGGGTACCGATGACCCCCAATGCCAGGATCACATAACCCACGGAACCACCCTGATCGATACGCTCCTTGAGGGTCGGTGACTGCACCAGCAGGGAGAGGATCACGCCGCGAGACGGGTCGATAAAGATGGGCTTGACCCCGCCACCGCCCTGTTCAAACTCGGCGATGGGAGCGAGCACACTCTTCTCCGGTTGCCGGGAGAGCTGCTCGAACTTGCCGGTCTCCGGCACGAAGGTGAGGTACTTGCCTTCGGAGACGGTATTGAACTCGCCGATCTGGGTGACGGTCTTCTCGGCCTGGTTGCCTTCGCCATAGACCACGGTCGCCGGGATCTGGCTCACCTTGCCACCGTCCACCATGCGGCTGAGGGTGGTGGTCCAGAACGCTTCCAGATCATCGCTGGAGGGGAGCTCTTTACTCTCGGCCAGACGGGTTAGCAGGGCGGATTGCTCCGGATGCTCGACCCGACGAGCGGAGGCGTTGAAGATCCCCTTGAACTCCCCGGCAAACTGACGCAGCACACCAAACATTTCGCCCATGTTGCCGGAACGCTGGCGCAGGGTTTCGGTCAGTTCGGTCAGCTGCTTGTCGTTGGCATCAAAGGTCGCCTTGAGCTGCTCGCCCTTGGCTGTTTCGGCAGCCAGCTCGGCCTTGGCCTTGGCCAGCAGCGCCCCCTGCTCGTTCTTGTCAGCCAGGAAGCGGGCTTCCCGCTCCTTGTTGAGTTGGGATTCGCTCAGGCTGGAGGCCTTGACCTGGTTCAGCAGCGCATTGAGATCCACCGGTTTTTCGGCGGCGGTCACCGGCAGGGTGACCAGGGTTGCTCCCGCAATCAGGGAGGCAATAGCAAGTTTGATTCCTTTCATGATGCTTTCTCCGCAGTTTGAACCGGCAGCTTGATCAGCGCGGGAGGCGCCTGCTTCTTGGCGATGCGAAGGCCCTGTTCAACCGCACTGCGATACTCCTGGGGCAACTCTTCCCACTGGCGAGTCTTCTTGTTCCACATCCCGGTTTCATTGCCATCCGGGGATTGATAAAGCAGCGCGATGCGGCCAACGCGCAGGAACTCGTAGGTCTTCTCGCTGCCATCCTTGTCCAGGCTCGCCTTGTAGGCCTCAATGGTGCGGCTGAAGCCCTCCTCGATCTGGTAGGCCTCCAGGATCTTGCGGTATTTCTCGGAGATGGTGACATCGGCCCGGTTCATCAGGTCGGTCAGAGCCGCCACGCGGTCCTCGCGCTCGACCTTCTGGAACGGCAGATCCAGTGACACAAACTGCTCAAGGGAGTCGATCATCTTGAGCATCAAGGGCACCACTTCGGTGCTGGTCTGATCAATCTGGGCGATCTGCTTTTGCATCGACGCCAGCTCGGCGCTCTGGGACTCGACCATCTTGCTCACCTGCTCGTTGTAGGTGCGCAGACTGTCGACCTGACGCAGGGCAGCCTTGTACTGGGCCAGTGCGGATTCGGCAGATTCGGCATAGCTGTCGATCTTCTGCTGGGAAACTTTGGATGCGTTGTCGGTGGCGGCTTGAGCGTCCACGGCCTGACCGGCAGTGGCGGCACTCAGATTGAAGCTGGTCAACAAGGCGGCCGAAACCAGGCTGCCAAGGAGCGCTTTCTTCATTGTAATGGTCCTTGTCTTCATAGGATTACCCTATCTCCGTAACTTCCTTGGACGTTGGGCACAGCCGGCCCGACCGGGCCGGCTGAGGTTGTATATCAACGGGGTTGATTAGAACTTCTGGGTGTAGTCGATGTAGTAGACCCGTCCGTCAATGCTGTAGAGGTATTCATCGTAGGTGTAACCATCATTTGACAGGGAAGGTCCGCGGTTGAACATGTTCTTCACGCCGGTCTGGATCTTGGCATTCCAGCTGGTATCGACCGCGACGTTCAGGTTCCAGATGGTGTTGGAAGCGATATGGCCCTCTTCCTTGCCATCCACATAGTCCTGGCTCTGGGAGTCGATATAGTTGGTGCTTAGGTAGGTATCCAGATTCCACAGCTGCGGGAAGTTGGCACCGATCCCGGAGTTGAAACGGAAGTCGGGTTTGCCATTCCAGCCCTTCTTGTCAACCATTGGGCCACCAGCAAACAGACCTTCCTCATATTTCAGGATGTAGCTGCTGCCAAAGTCGTAACGCAGGGTGAAGGAGTTGAAGTCGTACTTGTAGTCCGCCTTGAAGTCGATACCACTGGTCTTGAGTTGCCCCAGGTTGACCATGCCGGCATAGACCTTCTCGACATCGCCGTTGGCGTCACGAATGACGTTCGGGTTGCTGCCGGTATTGAGCTCCTGATAGAACTGGGTCTGGGTGGTAGCCAGCTGGATCACGTCATCAATCTTGATGTAGTAGTAATCGAGCGACAGGTTCAGATTGTCCAGCGGATTGTAGGCCGCCCCGATAGTGAAGGTATTGGCGGTCTCTTCCTTCAGGTTCTTGTTGGATTGGCGCGTTGTCTCGTACTGCTCTTCGGAACAGTTGGCAATACCATTGGCCTGGCAGTAGACATAGTCCTTGGCAAAGTCCGCTGACTGGGCATCCGCCGCATAGAGATCATTCAGACCCGGCGCACGGAAAGACTGGGACCAGGAGGTACGGAACATCAGCTGGTCGAGCGGCTGATAACGCAGACTCGCTTTGGGCGAGAAGGCGCTGCCAAAGTCGCTGTACTTGTCGTAACGACCCGCCAGGTTCAGCTCGATCTGCTCGGTGATGGGGATCAGGCTCTCGATGTAGGTGGCAAACACATCGCGCACACCGCTACCAGAGTTGCCGGATGAACCCAGTACGTTACCCGCTTCGGACTGGCTGTCGTAGGTGTCGGAGTAAACCCAATCGTTATACTCGGCACCCAGATACCAGCTGACCGGGCCAGCAGGCAGTTCGCCCATCTCCCAACCCAGACCGCCATACCACTGGAAGAAATCCATCTTGGAGTTGCGGCTGGTGGTATAAGAGAGATCCTTGGTGGCATCAGCGGAGAAGCTGCCGTTGACGAAGTTTCCACTGTTTACCTGAGTCTGAACTGCCGGCTCCAATACATAGCCATTACCAATACTCTGGTTATCTGTTTTGGAGTACATGTAACCGGCATTCCACTCCAGATCGCCAACCGCCTCGGTCGGAACCACCCCTTCAAAACCCAGGTTCAGGGTACCGGTCAAGTCGGTCACTTCGTTGTCACGGGGACCGACGTTGTTGAAGCGGTAGTAAACCGTCGCAGCCTTGGCGGTGCTGAAGTTGTTGGCAGACAGGACTGCAGCACTTTCAGGGGTGGAGCCATCCACGGTGAAGGCACCGGCAGCAGGGGCGAAACGACCAAAACTGGTGACCCGGGAACCAATCATCTGTGGCACGAAATCCACATTGTCGTTGATATGGTAACGGCCGTTGACATAGACGGTGTCGCGAGTACGCGAGGCGGTCTTGGCTGCGACCTGGGCAAAGTCGAAGCGGCAAGCCGTACCCTTGGTGACAAAACCGGCGCCGGTGCTTTCACAGTCGACCCCATTCAGAGTATGGGTTACGGTCTTGCCAGTTGCCGCGTCTACTCCCTTGATATTGCGACCATAGAGGCTAGGAGACTCAGCCCCCTGCTTGGCCAGATAATCACGATCCTTGTAATAGATTTCGTCTTTGACATCATGCTCGTAGACCATCATCAGGGAACCTTTCTCACCCGAAATGCCGCTGACGATGGAACCACTCTGTTCGTCACCACCTTCCTCGGTCGGTGAACCGACGCGCCCCTGGAATGACAAGCCTTCAAAACCCTCTTTGAGGATCACGTTGATAACGCCACCGATGGCATCAGAACCATACAGGGCAGAGCCACCGTCCAGGTTGACTTCCACCCGCTCAACGGCCGCCATGGGGATGGTGTTGAGGTTGATGGCGGTGCCCCCCATGGAGGGAGAACCGGCGATACGCTTGCCATTGAGCAGCACCAGTGTGCGATCTTCACCAAGGCCACGCAGCCCTACGGTGGCTTGTGACTGGGCAGAGCTACCGGAGGATGGGGAGAAACCACCAAAGGAGTTGTAGGAGGCCTGTTTCAGATAATCAGCCACAGTCTGCTGGCCAGACTGTTCAATTTGGGCCTTGCTGACAGAGACAACCGGAGTCGCCCCCTCAACATCAACACGAGAGATACGGGAGCCAGTGACTTTGATTTTCTGCAGTTTTTCGACGTTCTGCCCTTCTTCGGCAGATACGGATGGGGCCGCCGCAAGGCTCGCCAAGGCGAACGCAATCGCAGCAGAGATTCTGCTCTTCCTAAGCATCGCTTATATCCTTCCTGGTTGTTTATTGTTTGCTTCCTGATACCGCCCTCTTTGGAGCGATGCGTAAGGCTTATCAATCTTTGACTGGCGACGTCAATGGAGTGGGGGGATCGGGAGGGTGAGATGTGGAATAAGCGGAGTGTATTAATTTTGACCGGCATAATTAGTGAATAATTCTGCCAAAAACATCCCGCGCAATGTGAAATCGTTGTTAAAACATGTAAAAGACGCTGAATTAAAAGTTGATGAACTTATTTGTTTACGTGCTGTCTCTTTATATCTTATTTCGATTTATTGGCAAAAATAAGAATAAAACTCTATTTTAATTATTATTGTGACTGACCACTCCGATGGGGGAGATAGATAAATTTGTCGAGATGATATCGTTTTCCCTTCTTTGGCAGCAGAAAGAAAAGCACTTAAAATTCAATCACATAAATAAACACAAGATTCAAACAAACAGCTGTTTATATTTTTTAAAATAATGTTGAGCAGTAGCGTTTTGTTTTGATTTTCACTTTTCAGAGAAAAAACGTCATTTTTCGGTGCTTTTGGTCTCAGCGGGTCATTTGTCCCAGTTTTCCATTTCCTTGTACTTGATTTTTGTTGCAGAGCTTTTACAGTGGCCAAGCGGATTGTCTGCTGTTTGGCAACCAATCCAGCGCGTAATGCCAGGAAGGACAGGCCCGTCACCGGATTTGACTGGCCGCAAAAAAGAACAACAAGGACGAGGTTCCACCATGCTGTCGTATTTCCTACGCCGGATGCTTTTGATCATCCCGACGTTTCTCGGTATCACCCTGCTCGTCTTCACCATCACCCGTTTCGTGCCGGGCGGACCGGTCGAACGCATGCTGCTGCAAGCCCAGGTTTCCCAGAATGAATCCGGCCGTTCCAGCGGCAGTAAGGGGGCGCAGGCCCTCTCAGATGAGCAGATCGAGGAGCTCAAGGCCTTCTATGGTCTCGACAAGCCGATGCTGGTCGCCTACTGGGAGTGGCTGCAGAAGCTGGCGGTGCTGGATCTGGGCGAATCGACCCGCTACTACGAGCCGGTGTGGGGTCTCATCAAGGAGCGGCTCCCGGTCACCGCCTTCTTTGGACTGGCGACCTTTCTGCTGAGCTATGCGGTCTCCATTCCGCTGGGGGTGGCCAAGGCGCTCAGGCACAACAGTCGCTTCGACTCGTTAAGCTCCATGCTTATCTACATGGCCTATGCCCTGCCCGCCTACGTGGTGGGGATCTTCCTCATCACCGTCTTCGCCTTCCATCTGGAGTGGCTGCCAATGGGCGGTTTTCCGGGGGACGACTTTGAGTACATGGAGAGCAGCTGGGATCAGATCCGCACTGTCTTTGCCCATGCCCTGCTGCCGCTTATCGCCTACGCCATCGGCGATTTCGCCATCCTCACCATGACTATGAAAAACAGCCTGATGGAGAACCTGTCGGCCGATTATGTGCGTACCGCCGTAGCCAAGGGACTGCCGTTTCGCAAGGCGGTCACCGACCATGCCATGCGCAACAGCCTGATCCCCATCGCCAGTCACCTGGGGTCTGTGCTCACCGTTTTCTTTGGCGGCTCCTTCCTCATCGAGACCATCTTCAACATCGACGGCATCGGCCTGCTCGGTTACGAGGCTATCGTCGAGCGGGATTACCCCACCGTCATGGGCATTCTGGCCATCACCTCCATGCTGATGCTGATAGGCAATATCGTCTCCGATATCTGCGTGGCCCTGGTTGATCCGCGCGTACGGTTTGGAGACTGACCATGAACCAGACCTCTATTGCCATGCCGATGCTGATATCACGCCATATCGTCTCCGATATCTGCGTTGCGCCTCCTGTTGATCCCCGAGTGCGGTTTGGAGACTGACCATGAACCAGACCTCTATTGCCATGCCGATGCTGATATCACGCCATATCGTCTCCGATATC